>DQVG01000017.1 GCA_015661865.1 Desulfurobacteriaceae bacterium | reverse complement strand
TTATAAAATGTTATTACATAGCCTTAAAACGAACTATTAGAAAAATAATTTTTTGCTATTTCATAAAAATTAGGGACTAAAAATTCTAAAATTTCCCTTACGGCGCCTTGCCCACCTTTTTTTGAAGATACAAAATGAGCTTTTTCTTTTATATACTTTGGAGCATCCGTGGGACAAGCAAAAAAAGCTACCCTTTCTATAAGGGGTAAATCATTTAAATCATCCCCTATAAATCCAATTTCCGAATCTTTTAACTTGTATTTTTCCTTTAAAACATTATAAGCCACTAATTTATTTCTATAACCTTGAAAAACATCTTTAATTAACAGCTCTTTAGCCCGTTTTTCTACTATCTTTGAAGTTCTACCGGTAATAATAGCAAATTTTAATATTTGCAGCTCAGATAAAACTCTTATAGCAAGACCATCTTTTACATTAAAGGCTTTATATTCATTTTCTTGATTATCAAAAAATATTAAACCATTTGTTAGAACACCATCTACATCCAAAATAAGAAGTTTTAGGTTGTATTTAACCATTGAAGTCCTCAAAAGGAAGGAAATAAAAGTGGTGCCCGGGGCGGGATTCGAACCCGCACGGCCATAAGGCCACCGGATTTTAAGTCCGGCGCGTCTGCCAATTCCGCCACCCGGGCGAAAGTGGCGGGCCCGGAGGGATTCGAACCCCCGACCTGGGGATTAGAAGTCCCCTGCTCTATCCAGCTGAGCTACGGGCCCAAACTTCGACTATTATTATATTTACTTTTTTTGTTATGTCAAGCTTTAAAGTTTTTAATGGAGGCGGCGGGCGGATTCGAACCGCCGAATAAGGGATTTGCAGTCCCCTGCCTTAGCCGCTTGGCTACGCCGCCTCTTTAAATGGAGCGGGCGACGGGACTCGAACCCGCGACCTTCTCCTTGGCAAGGAGACGCTCCACCAACTGAGCTACGCCCGCATACTTCTTTTTCTTTGGTGCGGGTGCCGGGATTCGAACCCGGACGGCCTTAACGGCCACAGGATCCTAAGTCCTGCGCGTCTGCCAATTCCGCCACACCCGCATCTTAAATAATGGGGTGGGCGACCGGACTTGAACCGGCGACCTAGGGATCCACAGTCCCTCGCTCTAACCAGCTGAGCTACGCCCACCACCTTGCATAAGTAATTATAATTTCCCTTTATGATTTGTCAAGGACTTGTGAGTAAGTTGTAAAGTAATAACCCAAAGTTGATTTCATGGTTAAACTTTCTTTAAAAAGAATGTCTAATTTTTATAAGATAACAAAATTTTATTTTAAGTAAAAATCACCATTATTAAAAAATCAGCGAGGGTAGATGAAATAAAATTTTTGCATAATGCTATGAAAAGACTTAATAACTTCACAAAAATTATAAAAATAAAAAATTTTTGTATACATTTTATGATCTATTGTTAATTTAATAAGTAAGAGAAGTTAGGATAACAAAGGCTAAAAGATTTAAACTATTCAAAGTAAAGCCAATAAAATATGAAAGTAATTTTAATTAGAAGTTAAATTTTCTTGATTATTTACTTTATTTTCCCGAGCTTTTTTTAATTTTTCTAAATACCATTTTGGCGGTTTCCATTTAGCGTTAGAATAATGGAATGTTTTAGTTTTATAATATTTAATACTTCTACATTTTACTTTTCCTGTTTTAGTTAAGTAACATTTAACTTTATCAGGTTTAAGCTTATACTTAACGATAACTTTTTCTGCTAGCTCTTTAAAAATAGGTACAGCTATTTTTGATGACCACGCCATAGTTTCATTTACTTGAGGTTCATCAACTAAAACTGCTAAAACAAATTTTGGCTTAGTTGCCGGAAAAGCAGCAACAAAAGTAGCTATAATTTTTTCACGGCTATATTTTCCATTAACTATTTTCCATGCCGTTCCAGTTTTACCAGCAATGTAATACTGTTTAAACTTTGCAGCCTGAGCAGTTCCATGTTCTACAACTCCAGTTAAAATTTTTCTCATTTTTAAGGAAGTCCATTTAGAAATTACTTTCCCTTTCTTTTTAATAGGAAACTTGTATACAATATTACCCCGATTATCTAAAATGGCTTTTACAAGTCTTGGATGAATTAAATAACCCCCATTTACTAAGGCTGCGTAAGCCTGAAGTAATTGTACAAAAGAAGCCGAAATACCATGCCCAAAAGTCATAGTAGCAAATTCTACATCTTTCCACATTTGCCAAGGTCTTAAAATACCTGTTGTTTCTCCAGGTAACTCTATTGTAGTTTTTTGTCCAAAACCAAATTTTTTAAGATAAGTATAATATCTTTCTTTACCAAGTTTTTGGGCTATTTTTATAATTCCTACATTATCTGAGTGAGCTATAATTTGCCAAACTCTTAAGTATCCTGGCCACCATCTTGAATCTGTTTTAAATACTTTATTTTGAACTTTTATAGATAAAGGACAGTAAATTATAGAATTTGGTTTGACTAAACCTTCATTAATGGCAGCTGCCACAACAAAAGGCTTAAAAACTGAACCTAATTCGTAAGCATTTGTTACATAATCTGGAGTTAAAAGTTTATTTATTCTTTTTAAATTTTTTTTATTTTTGTTTAATTTGAAAAATTCATCATAAGTTATAGAAGGGTATTTAACTAAAGTAAGTATGTCTCCGGTATTAACATCCATTAAGCCAGCCATTATAAGCTTTGGTTTAAATTTTTTATAGTATTTTTTCAAAATTTCATAAAATACATAAGTTAATTTTGCATCTACTGTTGTTACAACAGTAGAATTATAGGGTTTTAAAGATTCTTCTAATTTTGTAAGGTTTAAAGAGGATTGTTTTCCAAATACAAAATAATCTAGATTAACAACTTTCTTTTTTAGCAAATTGTGATGTTTAAGCCACAAGTGAAAGGAAGTAGCATCTCCGGCTTCGTTAATAAAACCAATAAGATCCATAGGTACAGTAAGAGGATAAAGTCTTTTATACGTAAAATTGTGATCTGAATCTAAAGAAATCAAATCCTTATAGTGAGGAGAAAATCCAACTTCTTTTAAGTAAGATAAATATGATCTATTAATCTTTGTTACATTACTCCAAATTGCATATGGATTATATTCGTGAGTATCAAGTAAAATCATAAAACTAGAGTTTATATTTTTTGCAAAAACTTTTTCAAAATATTCCTTGGAAATATTTAAATGCTTTTTTAAAAGCTCACCAAATTTATCAGGATCATAGATATATTTAGGTCTGAAATAAATCCTAGCTCGTTTTATAGAAATAGCATAAACTTGATTTTCCCTATCAGTAATGGTTACCATAGGATAGATTATTTTTTTTTGCTTGTGGGTGATTTTATCAAAATAATCTAGAAGTTTATCCCTATCAATAGTTATAATTTTCAGATGCTTTAATATGATAGCTAATAAAAATAGAAAAAAAACAACTAAAACAAAATTGATATAATTATCTCTTGAAAAGATAACTCCTTTAGCATTATCTTTTAATTTTGTAAATAATCGAAACATTATCTATCCTTAGATCTTTATAGTTATTATTCTTACCGTATTGAGAAATATTTTTATAATTAATCAAAGTTTGATATTTATAAAGTAACCTATTGTATTTAAGTTTTTCCTTCTCTAATTCTCTATATTTTTTTGTAATGTTAAAAAGCAAATTTCGATAAGTTCTTTGATGAAAATAAACACTTTTTGCAAATTTAAAAACAATAAAAGATAAAAAACAAATTATGATAGTGGTAGTTAATAAATTTAACATTTATATATCCTCTAGATATGCCTTGACATAAGCTACGTCTTTATCACCTCTTCCGGAAAGATTTACTACTATAACTAAATCCGAAGGAAATTTATCTTTATTTTTTATCACCCAAGCTATAGCATGGGAGGACTCTAGTGCAGGTAATATACCTTCAGTTTCAGAAAGAATTTTAAAAGCTTCTAAAGCTTCCCCATCCGTTACAAAAGTATATTCTACCCTTTTTATTTCTTTTAAAAAAGCATGTTCTGGACCTACCCCTGGATAATCTAAACCCGCAGATATAGAATGAGTAGGTACAATATTACCATTTTCATCTTGTAAAATATAGGATTTTGCACCATGAAGAACACCTAACTCTCCTGCACATAAGGAAGCGGCGTGCTTCCCGGTTTGAATCCCAAACCCTCCAGCTTCAACCCCTACTAGCTTTACGGAAGTATCTTTGATAAATGGATACATAATCCCCATTGCATTTGATCCTCCCCCTACACAAGCCACAATTATATCCGGAAGTCTACCTATTTTTTCAAGAATTTGTTCTTTAGTTTCTTTACCTATAACTGACTGAAAATCTCTAACTATCATAGGATAAGGATGAGGACCAACAACGGAACCTATTATATAGTGAGTATTATTTACATTTGTTACCCAATCCCTAATAGCCTCATTTATAGCATCTTTTAATGTTTGACTCCCTCCTTCTACCTCTATAACTTTAGCACCTAAAAGTTTCATTCTAAAAACATTAAGAGCTTGTCTTTTTGCATCTTCTTTTCCCATATAAACTATGCATTCTAAACCAAGCTGGGCGCAGGCCGTAGCTGTAGCTACCCCATGTTGTCCTGCCCCAGTTTCTGCAATAATTCTTGTTTTCCCCATTTTTTTAGCTAAAAGAGCTTGACCTAAAGCATTATTTATCTTATGAGCCCCAGTATGATTTAAATCTTCTCTTTTTAAAAAAATATGACATCCTATAAATTTAGAAAAATTTTTTGCATAATATAAAGGAGTTGGTCTTCCAACATAATCTTTTAATAATTCATTAAACTCTTGCCAAAAATTTTTATCATTTTTTATCTTTAAATAAGTTGTCTCAAGCTCCTCTAAAGCTTTCATTAAAGTTTCAGGAACATATTTTCCACCAAACTCCCCAAATTTTCCATTTTTAGGATAATCATATACCATCTTTCCCCCAAAAATAAAAAAAGTAATACCTCAGTTAAGGCTAGATTATACCAAAGATTAGACTTTATTACTTTCCTATACAAAAATCAGAAAAAATTTTATCAAGCATATCTTCATAAGAAACTTGTCCTACAAGTTCACCTAAATAAGTTAAGGCTTCTTCAAGTTCTAAATCAAAAAACTCGGGGGAAGTATATTTTTCTAAGTTATTTAAAGCTTTTTCTAAAGTTTCTTTTACCCTAGTTAAAATTTCCTTTTGCCTTTCTGAAACAATCAAAGCTAAATCTTCTTTTAAAGGGTAGTTAATTTTTAAAACTTTTTCAGAGATTAAATCAATTAACTTGGGAATATTGAAAAATGTTTTTGCAGAAATTTCAATAATATTTATATCTTTTTTTCAGTGATTTTCTCTTTTAATAATTTCTTTAAAAGGTCTATTTGCTCTTTTGAGACTAAATCAATTTTGTTTATTACAAAAATAACCTTTGAAAAATCTATATTTTCTTCTCTTAAAAAAGTAAATAAATATTTATCTTCTTCATCAAATCCTTTAGATGCATCTAAGACAAATAAAATTATATCTGCTTCTTTTAAGGATTTTTTTGACTTTTCTATACCTATTTTTTCAACTATATCTTGAGTTTCTCTTATTCCCGCCGTATCTACAAGAGTAATGGGAAAACCTTTTAAAATAACTTCTTCTTCAATGGTATCTCTAGTAGTTCCAGGAATATCTGTTACAATAGCCCTTTCCTTTTTTAAAAGGGCGTTTAATAAAGAGGATTTCCCAACATTTGGCTTGCCTATAATAGCAACTTTTATACCTGATTTGAACTTTTCTGAAATTGTATAAGTTGAAATTAAGTTTTCTATTTTTTCTATAATAGATTTTAATTTCCCTTTAAAATCATAACTTTCCAAAATTTCTATTTCTTCTTCTGGAAAATCTACTAAAGCATTGGAGTAGGCTTTTACTTCTAAAATATCTTTTTGAATATTTTTAATAACTTCAGAAAGTTTACCTTCCAAATTAGAAAATAAAAATTTTTCCTCAAGTTCACTTTTTGCATTAATTAAAGCATTTAAACTTTCGGCTTGAACTAAATCTATTTTTCCATGCAAGAAAGCCCTTTTTGTAAATTCTCCAGGTTTAGCAAGTCTAAGACCTAGTTTTTGAAGAATTTGTAAAATCTTTTGAACTAAATACACCCCCCCATGGCAATGATATTCAACTATATCTTCCCCGGTATAACTGTGGGGGGCTTTAAAATAAACAACTAAGATTTTGTCAATAGGACTTAAATTTTCATCTAAAAAGTAACCCAAATATAACTTTCTAGGTTCGAAGTGGAAATTTTTATAAATATCTTTTAAAAAATCTTTTCTTTCTTTTAAAGTTTTTAAAGATAAAAATTTTTCTTTATATTTAACTGGCAAAAAACATTTTTTTAAAGTATCTAAAGACTTTTCCCCAGAAGTTCTAACAATTCCTATAGCACCTTTCCCAATAGGAGTGGATATTGCACATATAGTATCTTTTTCTTCTTCCAAGCTTTTTATAGTACTTAAAATCATTTTTCTTTTTCCTTTGGAATAAGAATTACAAATTCACCTTTTAATTTATTTTCTTTTTTTAAATAGTCCAGAAGTTCTAAAGGGGAACCTTCTATAAATTCTTCGTGAAGTTTTGTAAGCTCTCGAGCAATTCCTATTTTTCTATCTTTTAATATTTCTGATAGAAGTTTTAAAGTTTTTTCAATTCTATAAGGGCTTTCATAAAATATAAGAGTTATATTTAAAGGCAAGTATTTTTCTAGCAAACTCCTTAATTTTCCAGATTTTCTTGGAAAAAATCCCAAAAAAGCAAATTTATCACAAGGATAAGCACTTTTTAATAAAGCAACTAAAAACGCGCTTGGTCCTGGAACTGGAATAATTTCTACTTTATTTTCTTTTAAAAAAGATACCAACCGATAACCTGGATCAGAAATTAAAGGTGTTCCTGCATCTGAAACAAGTCCTACTTTTTTCCCTTCTTTTATCCAGTTTAATACTTTTTCCTTTAATTTTTCTTCAGTATACTCATCACATCTTAAAAGTTTAGGTACGTTTTCTATATTTAAAAGCGTTAAAAGTTTTTTAGTTTGACGAGTATCTTCACATAATAAAATATCTAAATTTTCTAAAGTCTTTAAAGCTCTTAATGATATATCTTCTATATTACCTATTGGAGTAGAAATTAAATAAAATTTCATTAGTATCTCCATAATCTAATTTTCTTAAGGAGAATAAAGAAAGTGAACAGATGGATAAATTATAGAAATTTTTCCTAGAATTATACATACGTAAATAAAAATATTTTTTATTTTTTGGCTGTTGTAAGATCTTCTTTCATCCACTTTCTAATAACCATAGCAAGAACTTCAGGACTTTCATTAGCTAAATCAATAAGCTGTTCTGTAAGTTCTTTATATTGGATTTCCTCAGGTGGCAAAGCTCCTTCAGCTTTTGCAAGTTCTTCTTCTTCTTTTTTCTTAATTTCTTCTTCAAGTTTTCTCTTTTCAGCTTCAAGCATTTCAATGTATTTTTTACGTTTGTAAAGAAAGTATCCAAATATCATACCCGCTATTAAAATTCCAAATATTAAACTTAAGATTGCATATTTATATTTTTCCCAGAAGCTAGGTGGAGGAGCTTCAAGCATTTGTTTTAATTGAGTAAGATATTCAAATGGAATAGCAGCAACAGTTACTTTATCTCCTCGTTGAGGGTTATATCCTACTGCATCTTCCACAAGTTTTTGAATAAGTTTTATTTGATTTTTATCTTTTATAAATTTTTTATCTATAAGCACTGATACAGTTAGCCTTTTTATTTTAAAAATAGGCTTTTCAACTTTTCTTAAAACTTTACTTACATCAAAATTTGTAGTTGTATCCTTTTTTGATTTTTTACTTTGAGTAATTTCATAATTTGGTAGTGAAGTAGGAGGTACGTTAGTATCCGTTCCCGGAGAAGCTAAAGGTGTTTTTCTAACAGATTCTTCTTTTTCTTGAATTTTCCTTTGGGAAACTATAGCTGTTTGATCTGGATTTACTGAACTTTCTGTTATATTTTCTTTTCCTATTTCAACTTCCACACTCGCAGCAACCTGAACATGTCCTGGGCCAAATGCCTGAATAAGTAAGTTTTTAACTTTATTTACTAATTCTAACTCTAACTTTGATTTAACTTCTAACTCTTGTTTAGAGTACTTTTGAGCTTCTTGCTTTACAAGTTCGGATAAAAGTCTTCCTCGATTATCAGCAACCGTGACTCTATCCCAAGATAAATTAGGAACGGCATGAGCCACTAAGTACATTATAGCTTTAATTTGCTCTGGAGTAAGGTCCGTCCCAGGCTTTAAATTTAATAAAACGGAAGCTGTAGGCTTAGGTTGTTCTCTTACAAAGATGCTTTCTTTTGGCATAGCTATTAGAACTTTTGCAAATCTAACAGCATCTATTGATTCTATAGTCCTTGCAAGTTCTCCTTCTAAAGCTCTTAAGTAGTTAACATTTTGTTCAAATTCCGTCATACCAAATTTAGGATTATCAAAAATTTCAAAACCTACTGTTTTTCCTCCCGGAAGATGTTCTGCAGCTAATTTAAGCCTAACTTGATAAACTACATCTCGAGGTACTAAAATAACAGAACCATCTCCCACTACTTTATAAGGAATATTCCATTGTTGTAGTTTTTCTAAAATAGCACCCGCATCCTGGGGAGATAAGTTGGTGTATAAAACTGCATAATTAGAGCTTTCTTGGGAGGTATTAAAAGAGAAAACAAGAAAAGCTAATAATAAACCAGCGGCTATACCAGCAATACCAAAAGCAATATTTCTACTATTGATATAAGGTTTAATTTTCTCTAAATAACCCTTTATTTTATTTTTTATTTCCACTTAAATTCCCCAAATAACGCCTAAAATCATTTAAAAATGATTATTAAAGTTATAAAAATAAATATTAATATAGAAAAATAATATCCTTTTTGTAATTGAAATTCCTTAAGTAATTATTATAGTAGATCTCCTTTAAGGGTAACTTTTGAATATTAAGATTTTCAAATATATATTTCAACTTATAAATATTCTTTTTAAGAAAATATTCTATATGTAAAAAATAAGTTTTTTCCAATAAAATAGGAAAAGGTTGAATTTTTCCGTCCACTAAAAAGCAAGAACTCCTTTTTTGAGAAAGAAGTTTTTTTATTAAGTTTTCAGATATCAAAGGCATATCTACAGCTAAAAATAAGTTTAAACGCGCATCACTTTTTTTTAAACTTTCATATATTCCAAAAATAGGAGCGTACACCTTAGCTTTTTCTAAAAAAGAATTTTTAAAAATTTTAGGATATCTTTTTACCTTAAAACAAAAATATACTTTGCCAAACTTTTCAAATTTACTTTTTAAATATTCTAAAAAAGTTTTTTTATATATTTTTTGAAAAGCTTTATTTTCCCCAAATCTTGAGGATTTTCCTCCAGCTAAAATGAAAATGTTTAAATTATTATTCTTCACTTGTATGTCCCTCTCCACGAGCCATTTTAAAAGCATGATCAAGAACATAAATTATTTTTTCCAAATTCTCTTTTACAGCTTTTGGTTTTCCCGGAAGATTTATAACTAAAGTCTGTTTATCCATAAAACCTATTTTAGCTCGGGAAAGTAAAGAGTATAAAGTATCACGAGTTCCAAATATCCTAACAGCTTCTTCTAATCCTGGGATGTCTTTTTTTATTAACTTTTCAGTTACTTCCGGAGTTATATCTTTAAAAGAAAGTCCGGTTCCTCCGGTTGTAAGAATAATATTAGCTCCCTTTTTTTTAGCTTCTAAAAGAGCTTTCTCTATTTTTTCTTTGGTATCTGGAACAATAGTGTAAAATACTAGTTTAGATCCCAAATTTTCAAAAAATTTTTTAATTAATTTTCCAGATAAATCTTGCCTTTTACCCTCATAAGAACTGTCACTTACGGTAATAACCGCAAAGGTGTAATCTTTTAGGTTAGTATTGTATTCAGAATATCCACCTTTTTTATCTATAAGCTTTATATATTCAATATACATAGGCTCTTTAAAAGTTTTACACATATCATAAATATTTAAAAGAGCTACTGAAACTGCATTTAAAGCTTCCATTTCATAACCAGTTCTCCAAATACCAATAACTTTAGCTCTTGCAATTATGGAATCTTCTAAAACTTCTAAATTTACTTCTATATGGTCTATGGGAATAGGATGACAAAAAGGAAGTAAGTCACTAGTTTTTTTTGCTCCAATAATACCGGCTAACTTTGAGGCTTCTAAAACATTTCCTTTTTCTATCTTATTTTCTAAAATTTTTTTTATTAGCTTTTTTCCAAGAAAAATTTTCCCTTCTGCAACAGCAATTCTTTTTGTTTCATATTTAAAACTTATATCTTTTGTTTTCATAATTAACCTCAGAAAAAGAAATTTTATATTCTTAATTATACCGAGTTAAAAAAATTTTTTTCAAACTTCTTTGATATAATAAATTTTAATTTTTGAATAATTAAAATAAATTTAATTGAGGAGTATAAAACTTGAAAATACAATTAGAAAACTATAAATATATATTAGGAATTGCTGTATTTCTAGGTTTTATTTTTTCAGCCATAGTTTTTTATAATGAGTATAAATTTAAAAAACAGGAAAGTTATACTTATTACGAAGACAAAGGTATATTTGAGGGTTTTTTTAAACAGGATATAAAAAAGGCACTTAATTATTTAAAACAAGTTCCAAAAAATAGTTTTGCTTATAAACGTGCCAAATTTCTTTTATCAAAATATACTTCTAAAGAAGATATCAAAAATTTTCTCAATGACCCATCTTATTTAGGACTTTGCGCTAAAGACACTTATACCGGGCACTTAATTGATAATAAAAATTACACTAAGGCCTTATCTTTAGCAACTTCTATTTCTTTAGAAAATTTTATTTTTCCAGATATGACTTTATATGGTTTTGAGTCTGCCATATTTGTAGATAAAAATTTAGCTTTTGATTTTTATAATCAAATATCAAACAATTTTCCTTTTACTTTATATCATGCAATAGCCTCAATTTTAGCTTTAGAATATAATCTTACATTAAAATAAAATTTTTAAGTTAAAAAGTGTTATATTTTTATAACAAATTTTTAGAAAAAAAATTAAAAAATCATTTAAGTTTATATTTAACATCCTCTCAAATAGAGTTTATTTTAGACTTCATAAAGAGT
Organism: Desulfurobacteriaceae bacterium; assembly: GCA_015661865.1. Classification (GTDB taxonomy): domain Bacteria; phylum Aquificota; class Aquificia; order Desulfurobacteriales; family DQVG01; genus DQVG01. Next base: position 10,041 of record DQVG01000017.1, on the reverse strand, counting down.
AACAATTATTATATTCATCCAGCATTTTTTAAAAAAGGATATAGAGGAGTAGTTTTATTATTAAAAGATAAAAAAAATAATTCATTTATTTTAAAAATTAAAAGGAAAGATACTGTTAAATCTTTACAAAAAGAGTATGAAATTTTAAAATTTTTAGAAAATTATAATTTAGCTCCAAAAGTTTATTATTTTGATTTAAATAATCAGTTTATATTAATGGATTATATAAAAGGTATTACATTTTTTGATTATAAAAATCTTTTAAAAAAAAATTTAATTAAAAAAGATAAATTTTTAAAATACCTAAAAAATATAATAAAAGCTTGTTATATTTTGGATAAACTAAACATTTTCCATGGAGAACTTATAAAAGGTAAACATATTTACCTTTATAAAGATAAAGTTAAATTTATTGATTTTGAAAGTGCAAAATTTACAAAGACCTCTAAAAATTTAACTCAATTTATAGGTGGAAATATTTTAAATGATAAACAATTAATGGATATTTTAAATTTAAAAAAGGATGATATTCTTTTATTTTTGAAAAAATATAAAAAGGCTAATAATTTAAATAGTTTCTTTAATTATAAAATGCTTTTTTAGGGGAAATTTTATGAAAATTTTTAGAAAAAAAAATAAAGTTCTAATCCAAGCTACATCATTTTTTCTTTTAAATCCATATATAGCCAATTTTTTTACAGGAAGATTATATACAGGAAGTTTAAAAATTTTCCCATTTCCAATTTTAAATTGCTGGTCTTGTCCAGCTGCAGTTTTTGCTTGCCCAATAGGAGCTTTATCTAATCTAGTTTCCTTAAAAAAATTTCCTTTTTATGTGCTTGGTATAACAATACTAGCTTCCTATAAAAAAAATATTCTTTGTGGATATATTTGCCCTTTTGGATTTTTTCAAGACTTGATTTATAAGATTCCTTTTTACAAAGCATCTAAAAGAAAAAGAGATATATTTTCAAAAATTTATCTTATATTGGATAAACCTTTAAAAAAACTAAAATATATATCTTTAATAATTTTAGTTCTAGCAGTTCCTTTTTTCTTTCACAAAAATATATTTTGCATCCTTTGTCCTCCAGCTTTTTTAGAAAGTAGTTTACCACTTTTAGCTATTTTTCCTTATTTAAGAGATTACGTGGGATTTTGGTTTTATTTTAAAACATTTGTATTTTTCTTATTTATCTTCTTAAGCCTTATAATAATGAGACCTTTTTGTAGATACTTTTGTCCTTTAAAAGGGGCTTTTGATATGATAAGTTCCTCTAGAACTAAACTTAGTTTAAAAAGAAATTGAAAAATTAGGTTTTATGATAAACTATTTGAATAAATTTTATAAAATATAAATATAAAATAAGTTACTGCTGTTTATAAGGGAGGATTTTTATGTGTGATACCTGTGGATGTAACGATAATAAAAAAGAGGTAAAGCTTTTAGAAAGTATATTTAAAGGAAATTTAAAACTTGCAAATCATAACAAAGAACATATAAATAAATTAAAAGCCCTATCTGTAAATTTAATATCCTCTCCTGGGGCAGGAAAAACAACTTTACTTGAAAATACTATTGAACTTTTAAAAGATAAATTAAAAATTGCCGTTTTAGAAGGAGATATTGAAACCCAAAGAGATGCAGAAAGAATAAGAGCAAAAGGTATTCCAGCTATTCAATTAACAACCGGCGGGGCTTGTCATCTAGAAGCAGAATTAGTACATAAAGGACTTTCAGCCTTAGAAAAACTTATAAAAGATTTTTCCTGGCCAACAAAAAACCCCTTGTATCCCGAAGATCCTTTAGATCTTTTATTTATAGAAAATGTAGGAAATTTAGTTTGTCCAGCTTCTTTTTATTTGGGAGAAGATATGAGAGTGGTTTTAACTTCCGTTCCGGAAGGTCCTGACAAACCTGCAAAGTATCCAAAAGCCTTTAAAACCGCCGATGTGTTTATTATTACGAAAATAGATTTGCTTCCATACTTTAAAGATTTTGACCTTCAGAAAATTAAGGAAGAAGCTTTATCTTTAAATCCGAATTTAGAAATTTTTACTATATCAAATGAAACAAAAGAAGGATTTGATCAATGGATAGATTACTTAATGAAAAAACTAGCGGAAAAAAAATCTTATTTAAAAAATTCTAAAAATTAAATATAAAATAATTTAAAATTTTTTCCGATTTTTAAACTAATTTGTTTCGAGGAATAATAAATGAGGGAATATTTAGACAGCACTAAACAGGATAAAGAAATCATAAACTTTTTAAATATTTTACTTGTAGAATTAAAATTTTTAAAAGAGTTAAATGAAAATGTATTATTCTCATTTGAGGAAATTAGTAAATTACTTAAGTTTGAGATAGAAAAAAAACGTAAAGAGTTTTCGAAGTTGTTAAAAAATTTAAAATTCTTCCTTCATAGTCAAATTAATAGTTTTAATATTAAAGAAATAAAGAAAAAAATAGATATCTATGTAAATGACCTAAGAAAACTTTCAAGAGAACTTTCTTTAATGGCTATAAATACAAAGATCAAATCTGTAAATATGGGGGAAAAGGGTATTACTATATCCGTTTTATCAACTGAAATAAAAAAAGCTGCAGAATTACAAAATGAATTTTCCTCCAAATTTGAAGAGGAGTTAGGTAATGTATCTACTACCTTAGAAAATTTAATAAAAGCATTTGAAAAAATTTATGAGGATTTTGAAAATTTAGTTAAAAATTATCAAAATAACATAAAATTAAATAATTTACGTATAAATAAAGAGTATATATTAAAGTTGGAGCAATATATAAAAAAATTGGAAAAATTGAAAGTGGATTTTGAAAAAAATAATAAAATAAACAAATATTCTTTAAAAAAAGTATTATCCGAACTTGATAATTTTTTAAACGAATATGAAGAGTATATGGAAAATGTAACTTTAAATTTGAAAGAGTTATTTGAAAATTTTAAAAATGTTCAAAAATTTTCATCAAAAAGCCATCTTGATATAAATAATAAATACGATAGTATTATGGTACTTATAAATAAGTTTCAAGAACTTATATTAAAAATAATAAAAAATCTTTATTTTATAGAAAACTTTTCTAAAACTATTGAAAACTTGAGAGTTTTAATGTCAATTGAAGTTAATAGAATTCAAGCTGTAGAGTTCTATTCTATAGTCGAGGCTATGAATAAAGTAAAAGAAATATCTGATAAAGCTCAAATAGAAATGCAAAAATTATTTTTGGATTGGCAAAGAAAAAATGAAAAACTAAGAAAAATATTTGAAAAATTGAAACTTACAAGTAAACAAATAGAAAAAACTTTATCATTAAATTCTACTTATCAACAAAATCTTTTAAATTTCTTAGAAAGATTGAAAAATCAAATAAGAAAAGTAAGGAATTTATTAAAAAAAGCAAATGTGTAAAAAGTTATAGTAGTAATTTAGCTACTTAATGTTAAATTTTTATATAATTCCTGAAAAGTTCTAGAAGAATTTAAAACTTTTGTTAGAGGGCCTTTATATTCTATTTCACCATTTTTTAAAACAATAATTTCATCACTATTTAATATAGTGTTTAATCTATGAGCAATTACTATTAAAATTTTATTTTTAGCAAGAGAATCTATTATTTTTGTAATTTCCTTTTCAGTTTTAAGATCTAAAGCACTTGTGGCCTCATCTAAAATTAAAACGTCACTATCTTTTAAAATAGCTCTAGCTATTGCCAGACGTTGTTTTTGCCCCCCAGATAAATTTATTCCCCCTGGACCAATTTTAGTATTAAATTTTTGGGGAAGTTTTTCTATGAAATCTAAAATTTGAGCTTTTTTGCAGGCTTCTTTTATTTCTTCAAAAGAAGCTGTTGGCTTTACAATTTTTAGATTTTCAAAAATAGTTCCTGGAAATAATACTATATCTTGGGAGACTACCGAAATTCTATCTCTTAAAGATCTTAAATTTATTTTACTTATTTCAATGTCATTAAAGTATATATTCCCACTTGTAGGCACTAGTAAACCTAAAAGTAAATTTATTAAACTACTTTTTCCACTTCCAGAAGGACCAACTATCCCATATTTTTTACTTTTTTCAAAACTCAAATTTATGTTTTTTAAAATATTTTTTTGATTTAAATTTAAAGAAACATTTTCTAATTTTATTTTTTCAATATTATTTAAAATTTCTCCAAAAGTTCTTTCTTCATCTTCTTTTAAAACATTTAAAATTCGTGTTAATGAAATTAAGTTTTGTTGAATTTCTCCAACAGATTTTGTAATTTTTTTAATGGGATCCAATACTAAAACTAAAGCTGTTAGAAAAGCAACAAAACCTCCTACACTTAGTTCATTTGAAATAATATATTTCCCACCTAAAAAAAATAAAAAGCCAACCATAAGAAAAAAAAGAGTTTGAGATAAATTCGGAGATAGAACTTCAAACAGTTTATTTTTTAAAAATATTTCCATTAATTTTTTGTTTTCCTCTTTATATTTTTCAATGAATTTATACTCTAAATTTAAATTTTTTATCTCTTTTAAATTATTAACAATTAAACTTGTTAAATTTAATATTTCATCATTTATATTTTGAATTTTCTTATAATATTTTTTTATTTTTTTATTAACAAAATTTACAGAAATAATTAAAATTGGAAAGGTTAAATATGAAATTAAAGCAAATTTAAAGTTAATAACGAAAGTGCTAATTATCAAAAATAAAGCTAAAAATATATTTCTAACTAATAGGGGGATGTTATTAGTTAAAAATTGTTGAAGATTATTTACATCTTGAACTAGTACATTTAAGTAAAATCCAGTTTTATTTTTATAAAAATTTAGGAAATTTAGTTTTAATATTTTTTCTATTAATTTTTCTCTAATTTCCAATAATATACTGAATGATATTTTATTAAAAAAGTAATAGCTTAAAATATTTAGAAAACCAACAAAAAGTGATAACATTAAAATAAGTAATGGGGATATATATAAATACTCATAGTTTTTTTCTAAAAATACCTTATTAATAAAAATTTTTAAAAGGTAGATAAAAGATGAAGTTAAAAAAGCAGAAATACTAGTTAATATAGTAGCTAATATAATATATTTAAATTTGTTTTTTAAAAACAGATTATAAGTTACTTTAAACATCGTTTTAAAATATCCAGGTTTTGATTTTTTACAATATCTACAATAATTTTAAATAAATTTAAGATTTTTCAAAATATTTCATATACAAAAGTATGGAGTAGGAGATTAAATTTATCGTAAAAAGATTATTTTTATTACCCTGGCAACAATGATTTTAATTTAAAAACACATTTAATTTTTTCTTTAAGGCAACTTCCCTCATTTTTTTCTTTGCTCGCTCTTCAAGCTGTCTTACTCTTTCTCGGGATACTCCTATAATCTCCCCAATCTCCCTTAAAGTTTTTGGTTCATTTCCATCCAAACCAAATCTCCAAATAATTATTCTTCTTTCTTGTGGTGTAAGAATATTTAATAGATCATGAACGGCTTCTTTAAGCTCTTTCATAACAACTAACTTTTCAACATCTTCCGTAGAAGATCCAACTAAAAAGTCCTTAAAAGTTGTATTTTCTTCATCCCCTACTGGAGCGTCTAAAGAAAGAGGCATATTGCAAAGCTTTAAATAATTTTCTACTTCTTTTGGAGACATATTTAATTTCTCAGCAAGTTCTTCTAAAGTTGGTTCTCTACTTAATTCTTTTCTTAAATCATTATAAGCTTTTAAAACTTTAGAAACCATCAAAGTTTGTTTTATTGGTATTTTAACAGCGCCAGTATTTTGAGATAAAGCTTGAGCTATAGCTTGTCTAATCCACCAAACTGCATAAGATATAAACTTTACTCCTCGGTCAGGATCAAATCTTCTAGCGGCTTCTACTAACCCTAAAATTCCTTCCCCTATTAAATCATGTAAAGGCAGGCCATAACCCATGTATTTTTTTGCTACACTAATTACAAATCTTAAGTTATGTTCTATTAACTTTTTAAAAGCTTCCTTATCTCCTTTTTTAGCTCTTTTAGCAAGTTCTATTTCTTCCTCTCTAGATAAAAGGGGAATTTTAGAAACTTTTTTTAAAAAAGCATCTAAAGAATCTTTATCTGGAGCATATTGAGAAGCTAAATCACTAGCAAAGATTTTATCTAATTCCTGAGCATCCTTTTCAATTTCTTCTATTTTTATTTCTTCATCTTCATAAGTATTAGATAAATCGTTCTTGTTTTCTTTATCTTTATTTTCCTTTAATATTTTTCTTCTACCCATAATTTACTCCTTAGCGTTATTTTTCAAATTATTTGATAAACTTTGTAATATTTCAGATATATTTACTAAATCATTTTGATTTTGTGAAGCTTTTATTAATAAACTACTTTCCTTTCGAAAATCAATGTGTTTATCTTCCGACTTAGATTTCTCTAAAAGAACCTTTGTTTGATTACTACTTTTCTTTTCTTGTTCATATTTTTTTAATCGTTTTAAAAGCTCTTCATCGGAAAGAGGTTTATAATCTAAATTAGTATTTGAAATTAAATAGTTTAAAACATTTTTAACCCTTTTGTAAGCCAACTCTCGGTTACTTTTAACTTTTCTCAAAGTCTCGGGTTTTTTTATAGGTGTAGAATCTGCGTAACCTATCAAATATAAAATACATATCTTATCTTTTGGAATAACTTTTAAAAAATTTTTTAACTCAAATTTAATTTTTGAACTTAATTCATATTTTCCTAGTGGGAAAAATACAGACAAATACTCTCGCCAATCATAATTATTTATTATAGCTGGTTTTAAGGTATTTTCATTTATATCACCTTCCAACTTAAATTCACAAATTAAATTGTATTTTTCATTTGGATTTAATCCTATAAAGAAAAAATCATAATAATTGTTTTTTCTTTTAGGATAAACATACGCTATAAGTTTATTTCTTTTATATAATTTACATTTATCTTTTAAAACTATACTAGGAGAAACAGGCTGGAGAATTTGAATAGCTTGCACATTTGTAAAAGCTAGATTTAAAGTCAATATATTATCATCGATATAAACTATTTCATTGGCATCTAAATTTTTAGGTTCAAAGCAAGCTAAATTAACATCTACCCGTCTTTCATAGTTAGCTTTCTGAGGAGATACTTTAAAATGCATTACATAATCTACAATTGCAGAAAAACTAAAGAAAGAGAATAATAAAAATAACATTGCTTATCCTCTTATTTAAACATTATAAAATAATACAATTATATTTTACCCTATTCCTTTTTTTATGAAATATAACTAAAATCTTTTTCTATTTTTAACTTTTTATATTTTTATTAAAGAAAATACAGAATAGCCCCTATCTTCTAATTTTTTTCTTCCTCCAAGAAAAGTAAGTTCGAGTAAAAAATCTATTCCCATAATTTCCCCGCCTAATTTTTCAACTAGAGAAATAGCTGCATTCATAGTTCCACCGGTTGCCAAAACATCGTCTACCAAAATTACTTTATCTGATTTTTTGATAGCGTCTATATGCATTTCAATGGAATCTGTACCATATTCTAATTCATAAGTTACAGATATAGTTTTATAAGGTAATTTCCCTTTTTTTCTTACGGGAACAAAACCAGCCCCTAATTTATATGCTAAAGCTGAACCTAAGATAAATCCACGAGATTCTATACCAACTACCAAGTCTATTTTCTTACCTACGTATCTATTAGCAAGGTAATCTATTACTTTTTGAAAAGCCCAGGGAGTTTTTAAAATAGGAGTAATATCTTTAAATATTATTCCAGGTTTAGGAAAATCTGGAATATCCCTAATTAAATTATATATTTGTTTAATATCCTCTTGTAAATTCAAATCTGTTTTAAATTCCATATTTTTTTGTCCTCCCTAAAATTTTTTAGTTTTATATTTTACGATAAACTAAATTAAAGTACTTTCATAAATTTAAAATTATAATTTTAAATTTTTTATAATTTCTTTTATAAAATTTAAACATTGGAGGATAGTAAAATGTATGATCCTAAACTTCTTACTCCTGAACAAGTAAAAGAATTAAAAACACGCCTTTTAAAAAGAAAGGAGGAAATTTTAGCTGATATTCAAAAAAGATTGGAAATTGTAAATAATAATTTCATTGATAGTGGAGATATAGGGGATTTAAGTGTCGAGGAGATAGAAAAACAATTTGCTATTAGAATAGCAGATAGAGAAGCCAAACTTTTGAAAAAAATTGAAGAAGCTTTAAAAAAAATAGAAGATGGGACTTATGGAATTTGTGAAGCTTGTGGAAAACCAATAGGATATGAAAGATTAAAGTTGAGACCTGTAGCTAGTTTATGTATTGAATGCAAAAGAAAACAAGAAGAAATGGAAAAAAGACACTCGAGGAGATAAATGAGTTATAAGATACTAATTTTAGGTGATATTTGCGGAAAGCCTGGTAGGCAAGTTGTAGCAAAGTATTTAAATCAAAGTAAAAATAAATATGATTTAATCATTGCAAACATAGAAAATGCAGCTTCAGGTTTTGGGATAAGTAAATCTGTTTATGAAAAGTTAAACAATTTAGGAATTCATGTTTTTACTTCGGGAAATCACATTTGGGATAGAAAGGAAGTTTTTGAAATAATAGATAAAGAAAATTTATTAAGACCTTTAAATTATCTTAAAAGTCCGGGAAAAGGATATTTTTTTTCAAAAATAAATGGAAAAAAGATATTTGTAGCTAATGTTTTAGGGAAAGTTTTTATGGATGTTCCCATAAACCCATTTTTGGTTTTAGAAGATATTTTGAAACTAAAAGAGTTTCAAGAAGCTGAGATAAAACTTATTGATATTCATGCTGAAGCTACAAGTGAAAAAGAAGCTTTAGGTTATTTTCTTTCTGGAAAATTTGATGTTATTTATGGTACTCATACCCATGTTCAAACAAATGATGTAAAAATTATTAATAGATCCTTGTATATTAGTGATGTAGGAAAATGTGGGGCTTATCATTCCGTAATAGGAATGAGCATTTATGCTGCCATTTATAGACTATCTACTTCTATGCCAGCCAGGTTCACGGTACCCGAAAAAGAAAATATACTTGTTTTAAATGGTTTAGAGGTTGAATTTGATAATAAAGTAGTAGGGTATAATCTATTAAATTTAGTATATTTAAAAGACAAAGATATCTTTATGCCCTTAGATGAATATAACAAAAAAATCTTAGAAGGAAAGGTAATATGAAAAAAATAGAGATTTCAAATACTAAACTTCCTTTGTATATAAACTTTTTTTTATTTTTGCTTTTAGGTATGTCATTTGGAGCTTTTGCCTCAATTTTACCACCAGCAGATAGACTCTTATTTAGTTTTTTTGCTATAGCATTTATTATTATTTTATATGTTTTTATATATACTAAATCTTTAAAAAATATTATTAATTACTTTAAAATTGAGTTTTATCTAGATAAAATAATAGTAAAAGATTTTTTTGGAAGGAAAAAATTAGAGATTCCCATCAATCAAGTTGAAATTATTCTTATAGCCTACAAAAAATCTTTTAAAATTTACAATGTTGTTGTATATATAAAAACAAAAAAGCAAGAATATCATATTCCAATTATTACTTTAAAACCAATCTTACCAGAAATCAAAGTATTTTATAAACAGGCTAGAAAAAATGTTAAAGTAGAAGTTCTAGATACAAATTTAATAAAGAAAATTTCCGGAGAACAAAAATGATTCCTTATAGTTTTCAACAAATAGATGAAGATGATATAAAGGAAGTTGAAAAGGTTTTAAAATCTCCTTTTTTAACTCAAGGTCCTAAGGTTAAGGAATTTGAAGAGAATTTAGCAAAAAAAATTAAGGCAAAATATGTTGTAACTTTCTCCTCTGGAACTTCAGCTCTCTTAGCTCTTTATTTTAGTATTTTAAGAAAATATTTTAATTTTTTTAAAACTCCTAAAGATTTTTATAATAAAAAACGTTTTTATTTTATAACTTCCCCAATAACATTTTCAGCCACTTCAAATGC
>DQVG01000060.1 GCA_015661865.1 Desulfurobacteriaceae bacterium | reverse complement strand
CCTAAAATAGAAATAGTAAAGGAACTATCAGATATAAATTTTGAAATAAAAAATAGACTTTGTTTTGTAATAAATGAAAACTTTTTAAATGAAAATGCTAAACAAGAACTTTTAGAAAAATTAAAAGATTATTTCCCAAAAACTCCAGTATTTTTCTTTAAGGATATTCCCTTAATTTATAAGTTTTTAGATGAAAACCTTAAAAATTATAAAATTAAAGTTTTTGTAGATTTAAAAGAAGTTAATTTAAAGCCTTTTGTAGAAAATTTATTTTATAACCTTCTTATATCCTTCTTAGACTCCTTAAAAGATACTCAAGGCAAAAATATAGAAATTTTCTTTGAAAGGAAAAAGTAAATACCTTTAAAGTATAGGAATTATTAGTATGAGCTTTAAAAAAAGACTTATAGGTTCTATATTAGTATTTTTTTATTTTTTAGTTTTTATATTCTTTTCTTTTAGCTATAAAATAAAACTTTTACTTTCTTTACCTCTTTGTATAGGTATTTTATACGAGCTTCTTCAGTTTTTAGAATTCAAAGATATAAAAATATATTTTTATTTTTTCAATCTCCTTTTTTTCTTTTTATTAAATTTATTAAACTTAAGCTCTATTAATTTAGGACTTATTTTTATATTTCTTTTAACTATAAATTTTTGTATTTTAATTTATAAAAATATTTTAGATAAAGATACTTTTTTAATAACCATTTTAATTTCCTTATATTTATATTTCTTAAGTACTTTTTTAAAATTAAATATTAAAGAGCTTATCTATTTACTTTCTATTGTTTGGACCACGGATACATTTGCCTATTTTATAGGTACTAAATTTGGAAAAAAAAGATTTACTCTTATTAGCCCAAAAAAAACTATAGAAGGTACTTTAGGAGGAGTTTTTATAGGAAGTTTAATTTCAAGTTATATATTTTTTATTTTATTTAAAAGTGAATCATTTACTTATATTGATTTAAATATAGCTTCTTTCTTGAAAATATTTACTCTTAGTTTAATTTTAAGTTTCCTTGCTCAGATTGGAGATTTATTTAGTAGTTATATAAAAAGAATTTATAATATAAAGGATTTTTCAAATTTAGTTTATGGCCATGGGGGAATTTTAGATAGATTAGATAGCTTACTATTTGCTTCGGTTTTTATTTATATTTTATTTCAAATACTACCCGGGAGTTAAATAAAAAATGAAATATATTTTTAAGTTTTTAACTTTTACTTTTTTAAGCTTAGTTTTTTTTATAAATCTATCTTTTGCAAAAAAAGTATGCGCGTATAAAGAATATATTTACTATGTAAAGCCTGGAGACAGCATTTGGAAAATAGCAAAGAAATTTAAAACTAGTGCAAAAGCTATAAAGAAATGGAATAAGTTAAAAAGCTATCGTTTAAAACCCGGTCAAAAACTTATTATATATAAAAAAATTTGTTGGGAAGCTTTTGATCCTTATAAAAATAAGGACAATAAAATAGATTTAAATCTTCTTGTGAAATTAAGTGAAAGAGGAAAGTTAAAACCAACTTATAAAAAAGAAAAAGTTTGCACTCAAAAAACTTATGTTCATGTTGTAAAAAGAGGGGAGTCCTTATGGAAGATAGCTAAAAAATATGGAGTATCTGTTTCAAGTATAAAAAGAGAAAATAATTTAAAATCAAATATTTTAAAAGTTGGTCAAAAGCTTATTATAAAAAAGAAAATTTGTAAGATTATCGTAAAAAAACCTGAAATAAAAAGTGCATCTAAAAAAAGGAAGTTTATTATTCTTTATAAAGTAAAAAAAGGAGATAGTTTATGGAAAATAGCTAAGAAATTCAATGTAAAGGTTTCTACTATAAAAAAATTAAATAATTTAAAAAGTAATTATCTAAAAGTAGGCCAAGTTTTAAAAATACCTACTTATAAGGTTAATCGCCTAGGTGAACTTGTTATAAACCGGCCTTTAAACTTTATTTGGCCTGTAGATGGGTGCATTGATACTGCTCCCAAAAAAAGTGGCTTTAATAACTCGGTTATATTCCGAGCTCCAAAAGGAACTCCTGTAAAGGCTGTAGAAATTGGAAAAGTTCTTTTTGCAGGTCCAAATAATAAATTTGCAAAAAGTTTAAATAATATAGTAATAATAAAGCATCCAAAAGGTTTTGTTAGCGTATACGCTATGCTTTCTAAGGTAGCTGTTAAAAAAGGGGATATAGTTGAAAAAGGTGATGTTATCGGATATGCTGGTTCTTCTCCCCTTTTTAAAACAAGTGGAGTATTTTTCTATATTTTGAAAAAGAAAAAAAGAAAATATTATTCTTTAGATCCTCTTAAAGTCTTAAAATAAAAATTTTTGTAAAATTTCCTTTCATCAATAAAGTTTTAAATAGTAAAGATAAGAAAAGCAAGGATGTAATATAATTGCAGGTAAGTAAAGTAATAATTATGGGAATAAGATAATAAACATTTTATTAAAAAGAAGGAGGTTTTAAATGTTTCTTGGAAAATTAAAAGAGTATGATAAAGAAGTTTTTGATGCTATAGCTTGTGAACTTAAACGTCAAGAGGAACACTTAGAGCTTATAGCCTCAGAAAATTTTACTTATTTAGATATAATGGAAGCTCAAGGAAGTGTTTTAACAAATAAGTACGCCGAAGGTTATCCAGGAAAAAGATATTATGGCGGATGTGAATGTGTTGATATTGTTGAAACTTTAGCTATCGAAAGATGTAAAAAAGTATTTAACGCAGAGCATGCTAATGTTCAACCTCATTCTGGATCTCAAGCAAATCAAGCCGTGTTTTTAGCTTGTCTAAAACCTGGAGATACAATAATGTGTATGGAACTTTCCCACGGGGGACATTTATCTCATGGAGCAAAAGTTAATATATCTGGAAAATGGTTTAATCCAATTTATTATGGAGTAAGAAAAGAGGATGAAAGAATTGATTTTGACCAAGTTTATAAACTTGCAAAAGAGCATAAGCCTAAACTTATTATATGTGGATATTCAGCTTATCCACGAGTAGTAGATTTTAATAAATTTAAAGAAATAGCAGATGAAGTAGGAGCCTTACTTTTAGCCGATATAGCTCACATAGCTGGACTTGTAGCTGCAAAACTGCATCCATCTCCTTTTCCAGCTTGTGACTTTGTAACAACTACTACTCATAAGACCTTAAGAGGTCCCCGAGGCGGGGTAGTTATGTGTAAAAAAGAATTTGCAAAAGATATTGACAAGGCTGTATTTCCTGGTCTGCAGGGTGGGCCTTTAATGCATGTGATAGCTGCAAAAGCGGTATGTTTTAAAAGAGCTTTAGAAGAGGATTTTAAAAAATATCAAGACCAAGTTTTAAAAAATGCTAAGGCTATGGCAGAAGAGTTCTTAAAACTAGGATATAGACTTGTATCTGGGGGAACAGATAATCATCTTATGCTTGTAGATTTAACCGACAAAGGTATTACTGGAAAAGATGCAGAAGAAGCTTTAGGAAAGGCTAATATTACAGTAAATAAAAATACAATTCCTTTTGAAACTAGAAGCCCCTTTGTAACCTCAGGTATTAGAGTAGGTTCTCCAGCTATTACGGCTAGAGGTCTAAAGGAAGATGAAGCTAAATTAATAGTTAGACTTATAGATAGAGTTTTAAAAAATATAGATAATGAAAAAGAAATAGAAAAAGTAAAAGAAGAAGTTAAGAATCTTTGCTCTAAACACCCTCTTTATCCCGAGCTTTGGGATTATTATTTTGATAATAAATAAAAACTAATAAATGATAAAAAAAATATAAATTAAAGGGGGGAAAATGTCCCCCCTTAATTATTGTAAAGTTAAATATAAAATTCTTCCATCTCTGTAAATTTTAAGAAGAACTCCTTGATCTTTATATTTTTTCAAAATAGCAGCTAGTTCTTGAGGGGATTTTACTTCTTTTAAAGTTTCAAGGTTCAGACCAGCTTCCAAAATAATATCTCCTCTTTTAAGTCCAGCTTCTTCAGCAGAGCTAAAAGATTTTACATTTGTTACTAAAAGACCTTGAATATTTTCACTAATTCCAAATTTTTTAGCTAGTCTCGGAGTTAACTTTTGAACGGAAAATCCAAATTCTTTAAAAATTTCCTTAAAAGATGAAAAGTCGTCAAAGGAACCTACCTTAACTGGAATATTTATTCTTTTTCCATTTCTTATAACTTCAATATTTACCCAGGAGTTTGGTTTTGTATTCATTACCTTTAGTTGTAAATCAGCCGTATCTCTAACTTCTTCTCCATTATACTTAACAATAATGTCCCCGGGTTTAATTCCAGCTTTAAAAGCCGGAGAGTTTGGAACTACTCTTTCTACTAAAACTCCATGTTTTATGCCAAGTTTTGAAGCTAAGTCTGAGGTTATATCTGCAATATATACTCCAAGATATCCTCTTATTACTTTACCATAAGTTATAAGATCATGAATTACCTTCTTAGCAATATTTATTGGAATTGCAAAACCAAGTCCTTGAGCATTTTTTATAATTGCAGTATTTATACCAATAACTCTTCCATAAATATCACATAAAGGTCCCCCAGAATTTCCTGGGTTAATAGCTGCATCTGTTTGAATAAAGTCCTCTACTGGGTTTAATCCTAAAGAATGCCTTCCTTTTGCAGAGATAATTCCGTGTGTAACTGTCCACTTTAAACCAAATGGATTTCCAATTGCAAATACTAAATCTCCAACATGAATTTTTGAAGAGTCTCCAAATTCCACTACAGGTACTTTTTTATCGCCTACCCTAATTTTTATTACCGCAACATCTGTTCTTTTGTCTCCCCCTACAATTTTTGCGGTATATATAGAACCATCTTTTAAGGTCACTTTAATTTTTTCTGCCTTTTCAATTACATGGTAATTCGTTGCAATATACGCCCATCCATCCTTTACCATGAAAATAAATCCGCTTCCTAAAGCTTTTGTTTTAACATCTGGATGTTTAAACTTAAATGGAAAATCAAATGGGAAACCAAAATCTTTTGGATTAATGTTAATATCTACTTTTACTTTTTTTGAGGTAGAGATATTAACCACAGCCGGAGATACTTTTTGAGCAACATACTTAGCAATTTTTTCAAAAGCTAAAACATAGCGATAATCTTCTTCCGATGGCTTAACTACAGTTTGAGTTTCTGCATTTAAAGTAAAAGCATAGGCTGTAGTTAAAAATAGTCCTAATGAAATTGGAATAAATCTTTTCATTGGGCCCTCCTATAAATTTTATTATTAAGCCCTCTTTTTTTTTGGGCCCTTTTTATGCTCTTTAAAAATTAATAGTTTTCAAGCCTTTTGTCAAGTAGATATGAGAGTGTTGCAAAAGATAAGATTAAGGGAAACTAAGGATATAATATAATAATAAGCAAAAGAAAATCAGAGGTTTCCCTATCATAAAAATACCAGGGGAGAAAGAATAAAAAAACTTGTATCTCCTATCAAAAAATAGAAAAACAAATGAAAATAGATGAAAAGAAAAAAGGAAGATCTCCCTTTTATCCTACAAAAATTTTCATATTTGCATGTTTTTTAAAAGTAGCAATTGGAGCTTCATACAGTTAGAAAAAATATTTAGAACAAACCTTTAAAATTTTAAAAATAAATTTACCTAAAGCTTTAAAATCACACAAGCCTTCAATTCTTTGAGATTATTTAATAGCTTACCTATAATAAAATCTTATAAATCCTTAATATTTTTATTATTCTTTAACTTTATAATTCTTCTTTTCCAAATTCTTGGGACTTTTTAAACACGCTCCTTTTAGGAGAAAACTTTTTAGGTATTTAGATTTTTTATTAAATCTTGAACTAAAAAAGAAAAAGTTCTTAAAATTTTCACAAAACTAAAACCAATTCTTGCCTAAGTTTTTTAGCTACTTCAGGGTCATATACATCTATTGTATAGATTTGTCCGTCTTTGAATTCGATTACCATACCTTCTCTTTCTATTGAGTAATCGGGTTTTCCTCTAATTTCATAGTTCTTCAGAGGTATCTTCAATAACAATTCCATCTCCCACTCCTTTTTCTTGAATATAATTTCTTTTAAAAGTAAAGTTGCTATAACAAGAGCAATGGTCCATCTTTTCTATCGAAAAAGAATTAGATGCCATATGCTTAATAATATCTTGAATTATTTCAATTTCTTTTAACATAAATTCTTTTAATTCTTCCTTTGTAAATCTCATAGTAATATCCTTTTATCTATAAAATTTATATTTCTAAATAATTTGAATTTTTAAATTAAAATATATTCTACCTACCTAATACTGCCCATAAACTTAAAAACTATTTGAAAATAAATAAGTTTTAAATAGTGTAGAAAAAGCTTATTTGTTTTAAAGTTTATTTATAATATTTTTTCACGTATTTTATGAACAATTATTTATAAATTATCACATTAATAAAAAAATTTGAGGGAGTTTTAATATGGGAAAGATTGCTTACTTTGAAAATACTTGCCCAAATTGCTTGAAAATGATAGATGATCTTGAGTTACAAACTAAAAGAGTTTGTAAAGATTGCTTGGAAAAGTTAGAAAAGCTTTCTTTAAAAGAAACTTGTAAAAAGTTAAAAGAAAATAACAGATTAAATAAATTAAAAAAAGTATGTAATTTAGAAAATGCTATAGATAAGTGGATAAAATTTTTTAAGGAAAAAACTTCCTTTTCGCCCTGGTCTTTACAAACTACATGGGCAAAAAGAGTTTTTTTAAATAGATCTTTTTCTATTATAGCCCCAACCGGGGTAGGAAAAACTACTTGGGGAATAGTAACTGCAGCTTATTTTGCAGATAGAAAAGAAAAATCTTACATTATTTTACCCACCCAACTTTTAGTAAAGCAAATTAAGGAAAAATTAGAAAAGCTTACAGATAAAAAAGTTGTAGCTTATACGGGAGAAAAGAAAAAAACTACTTTAAAAAAGATTTATGAAGGAGATTTTGATATTTTAGTTACAACTATAAATTTTTTATATAGGCATTATGAAAATTTAAAAGAAAAAAATTTTAAATTTATATTTGTAGATGATGTAGATAGTTTGCTTAAAAGTGCAAAAAATATAGATAAAGTTTTAGCTTTATTAAAAGTAGATGAGGACATAATAAATAAAGCCTTAACCCTTATAAGTTTAAAAAAGAAACTTCCTTTTACAAAAAAAGAAAACCTACAAGAAGTATTAAATCAAATTCATAGTATAGAAAAGGAACTTGAAAAATTTAGAGAAAAATTAGATAAAGTTTTAGTAGTATCTTCAGCTACTTCTATCCCAAAAAGTGATAGAGTAAAACTTTTTAGAGAAATTTTAGGATTTGAAGTAGGTAAAGTAGCTAGCGTTCTTCGAAATGTTGAAGATATTTTGATATTCCCTGAAAATACTAAAAAAGAATATTTACTTTCCCAAGCTGAAAGGTTAATAAAAAAGTACGGTAAAGGCGTTTTTGTATTTATTAGTGCGGATATGAAAAAGGAGTTTATTGAGGAAGTTGTTAAGTATTTAAATGATAAAGGAATTTCAGCTATTTCTTATGAAGAGTTTGATAAAGAAAATCAAGAAAAATTTATAAAAGGAGAAATTTTTGCAGTTGTAGGGATAGCCTCTTATAAAAATCCTTTGGCAAGGGGAATAGATCTTCCTCAAGCAGTTAGGTACGCTATATTTCTCGGTGTTCCTAAAATGAAATTTTCGTTAAAACTTGAAATATCTCCTTCAAAGCTTTTTAATTTACTTTTGGCTATTAAAGAACCTTTAACTGAATTTTTAAAAGAAAAAAACAAAGATTATTTAATAGTAGAAAAATATATTAATTATTTAAAAAATTATCTTACTTTACCTGAAGAGCTATTAGATAGATATCCTAAAATTAAACAAAAATGTGAGGAAATATCTAAGTTTTTAGATGAAATATTAAAATCTGAAAGTTTTTTAAAAATATTAAGAGAAAGAGATGATATTTTCGTAGAAGAACAAGAAGGTAATCTTTATCTAGTAATTGGAGATGCTTCAGGTTACATTCAAGCTTCCGGAAGAACTTCCCGAATGTTTGCTGGAGGATTAACCAAAGGGGCTAGTTTAGTTTTAGTGGATAATATAAAAAGTTTAAATTCTTTAAGAAAAAGAGTTAAATTTTTAAGTGATGAAATAGAATTTAAAGTATTTGATACTCCCTTGGGAAGAAAATATGCTAAAAATAATGGCCTTGAAATAGTTGATGAAAACTTTTTACACCAAGTTTTTAAACAAATAGATAAAGATAGAGAATTTGTAAGAAAAATTTTAGAAGGCAAATTAAAAGTAGAAAATAAAGATTTAATAAAAACAGCCTTAGTAGTAGTTGAATCTCCAAATAAAGCTAGAACAATTGCAAATTTTTTTGGAAAGGCTATAAGCAGAAAAATTTATAATGTTAATGTTTATGAAGTAAACTTAGGAAACTATCTTTTACTTTTAACCTCTAGTAAAGGTCATGTATTTGATTTGAGTTATAACTATGATATCTGGGGCGTAAAGGTTGAAGACAAATTTTATCCAGTTTATACAACTATAAAATATTGTCCAAACTGCCAAAAATATATTAAAGCCTCTCCCTGTCCTTATTGTGGAAATGAAAATTTAGAAGATAAGATAGATATTTTAAAAGCCCTAAGAGATATATCTCTTGAAATTGATGAGATTTATTTAGCTTCTGACCCAGATTCTATAACGGGAGATAGTAATGTTTTAGTTAAGTTTGAAGGTAAAATAAGGTATATTAAAGTTGAGGATCTATTTAATGAGCTAGCTAAAAAAAGTAAAGTTAAAATTAAAAATGGTCATGAAATTATTGAGCTTAAAGATATTAAAGTCCCTTTAGTTAAAGATTATAAAGTAATTTTTGGAAAGCCTACTTTATTAATCCGACATAAAGTTTATAAACCTATCTACAAAATAAAAACAAAAAGCGGAAGGGAAATTAAAATTACAGTAGACCATTCAATTTTTGCTTTAGATGAAAGTTTAGATCTAAAGCAAGTAACTCCAGCAAACTTAAAAGTAGGAGATTACATAGTAATAAACTCAAAATTACCTTTTGAAGAAAAGGAAGTTACTATTGATCTTGTAAACTTTAAAAAAGAATTAAATATTACTAAGTTAGAAGATAAAAAAATAAAAATAAATGATACTTTCTATGATAGATTTTTTAAATTAAATGAAAAAATTGCCCTTTTCATTGGACTATGGATAAAAAAAGGTTTTTATTATGAAAATAAATTTTTATGTCTTTCTTCTATAGATAAAAAATATCTAAATTTAATAGATGATTTATCAAAAAAATTTAACTTTAATTATAGCTTAGAACAGAATAATAAGGTTATAATTCAGTCTTCCTTTTTAAAAAATTTATTTGAAAAAGTATTTAATATAGAAAAGAAAATTGAAAATAGAAAAGTACCTGAAATAATATTTAACTCAAATAAAAAAATAATCAAAGCATTCTTAGAAGGAATATTTGAAAGTGATATATTGAAAAAAGAAGTAAGTTTTCAAACTATTTCAAAGGATTTAAAAGAGGATATAACTGCCTTATTACTTATTTTAGAAAATAACTTTCAAGTTCAGGAAAAAAAGTTAAATAATAAAAAAGTTTATATTATATCTATTAAAAATTTAAAAATTAATAAAAATAAAATTTT
>DQVG01000148.1 GCA_015661865.1 Desulfurobacteriaceae bacterium | reverse complement strand
TTAAGTTTTTAATAGTTGGAGCTATTTTAATATATATTTTTAAAGGATATATACCCCAAATCTTATCTTTTAGCGTCAGTCCTCCAGATAACTTAGACAAATTTTTAGCTACTTTTATTATAAAAATGCTTTTTTTTGCATTTTTGATAGCTGTACCTTTAGGTTTAGCAGATTTTTATTTTCAAAGATGGAGATATCTAGAAAATTTAAAAATGACCAAACAGGAAGTTAAAGAAGAGTTAAAATCTGTTGAAGGTAATCCTGAAGTAAAAAAAAGAATAAGAAGAAAAATGATAGAAATTTTTAATCGAAGAAAAGCAGTAAAAAGGGTCAAAGAAGCTGATGTTGTAATTACAAATCCGACTCATTATGCTGTAGCTTTAAGATATAAACCTGAAAAAGATATAGCTCCCATTGTTATAGCAAAAGGTATAGGAAAATTAGCTCTTTTAATAATAGAAGAGGCAAAAAAACACAATATTCCTATAGTTAGAAATCCTACTTTAGCACGAACTTTATATCACTCTGTTGATATTAACCAACCTATACCGGTAGAACTTTATAGATTAGTTGCTCAAGTTCTAGCTACATTGGAAAAATATAAAAAAAGATACAGAAAATAATTCTTATGATATAATTAAGCTCACCTTTTATGAAGGAGGGACCTAACATGTCTAAAAGCTGTGAAATATGTGGAAAAACTGTAAAAATTGGAAGGCAAATTTCGCATTCTCATAGAGTATCTTCAAGGAAATTTAAACCTAATTTACAAAAAGTTAGAGCCATTGTAGATGGGAAAGTAAAAAGAATTTGGGTTTGTACTAAGTGTTTAAAAGCAGGTAAAGTACTAAAAGCTGTTAAGTAAATTAAGAGATGGCGGGCTTTATCCGCCATCTTTTTAAAAAGAAATTTTTAAATTATCATAAGCAGCTAAAACTTTCACTTTTGTTTTTTCTTCCAGCTCCTTAGCAAAACGCTCTGGACCATACTTTAAAAGTCCTTTTCCTAAGTGGGTGATAATTGCTAACTTGGGTTTTATATAAGATATTATCTCTATTGCATCTTTGCCAAATAAATGATCTACATTAGAATATTTATTTTTTGAAATAACATTTAAAATTAAAATGTCTTTAGCTTCCTTATATGCAAATTTTAAATTTTCAAAATATTTTGTATCTGTAATCCATCCAATTTTATAATTTTTGTAAAAAAATAAAAATCCGTATGTTTCTACTCCATGATCATGTCTAATTGGTGTAACAATTTTTAGTTCATTAGAGTACTTTTTTAAAGTATATTCAAAATTTTCTTTTATTTTGAAAATATTTTCCATATGCCCTTGAGTATAAGTTAAAATAACTTTATCTTCTCCTTCCAAAGCATCTTTAGGTGCAAATAATAAGCCTTTTTTCTTTCTTCCTCCTGTAGTCATACTTTCTAAGATAGAATTTATCTCTGCAGAATGATCTAAATGTTTATGAGAAAGTAAAACTGCATCCAAATCCTTGGGGCGTATACCAAAGTTAATAGCCATATAAAGAGCACAAGGTCCGGGATCGACATGAAGAAAGATTTCTCCAAATCGAAACTGAATTCCTCCAGCTTTTCTTAAAAGATCAAAAACTACATACCTACTTCCACCAGATCCTAAAAAATGAATATAATTTATCAAAGTTATTTACTCCTTTAAAATATTTATTTTTCTTCTTATCTCCTTTACCTTTTCTCGTAAAGCTTTTTCCACGCACTTAGTAACAAAACAAGATAAGGAACCCCCATAAAATGCTATTTCTCTTACTGCTGAAGAGGAAACATAAGCATATTTTTCATCAGGCATTAAAAAAATAGTTTCTATATAAGGAGCAAGTTTTCTGTTTAAAAAAGCCATTCCAAATTCATGTTCCATATCTGAAACAACTCTTATTCCTCTTACTATTACTTTTATATTTTTCTTTTTACAAAAATCTACTAATAAAGAGTTAAAACTTACTATCTCAACTTTATCTAAATCTAAATTTACTTCCTTAACACTTTCTTTTATTAAAGAAAGTCTTTCTTTTGTAGTAAACCAAGTATTTTTTTTTGTGCTTTCTGCAACCGCAATAATTAACTTTGAAAATAATCTAGTAGCTCTTTTTATAACATCTAAATGTCCTAAAGTAATTGGATCAAATGTGCCTGGATAGCAGGCTATTATATTACTCATAGTTTATTGCAACCCCATATAGACTGGTTAAAGCATAGTATATAGCATTATCTGTGGCTTTAAATAATGGATTGTGAAGAGGATATTTTCCTCCAACCCCTACTCTAAAGTAGCATCCCTTTTTTACAACTTTTAAATATTCACTAAAATCTTCACTTCCCATCGAAGGATATTCCAAATATTCAAAGGCTTCTACTCCCAGATACTTTATTACAACTTTTTTTAGAAGATCTACTAAAGATTTATCATTTATTACCGGCTCATTTCCTTGAATAATATTAAAAATTGTATTTGTTCCAAAAAACTCATCAACAGATTTTGCCGCCTTTTTCATATTCTCAAAAATAGAATTTCTAACTTCTTTAGAGTAATATCTTACTGTTCCTCTTAAATAGGCTCTGTCCGGGATAACATTTTCTGCAGTACCTGCTTGAACAATTCCTATAGATATAAGAGCCGGATAAAGGGGATTAATTTTTCGAGAAGGAATAATATTTAATTTTGTAATTAGTTGAGCCAAAGCCGAAATCGTTTCATTTGATAAATGAGGACGAGATGCATGAGAAGCTTGTCCTTTTATTATAAATTCAAAAACGTCACTTCCCGCCATCATTGGTCCAGATCTAACTCCTATTTTCCCCACTGGGAGTTCTGGATATACATGAAAACCAAATATAGCCTCTACATTTTCTTTTTCTAAAATGCCTGCTTTTACAACAGCCTCAGCTCCAGAAAACTTTCTTACTTCCTCGGAAGATTGGAAAATAAAAAGAAGGTTAGTTTTTAATAATTTCCGAAAATCTTCTTTTGAAAAAATATAAGCTAAACCTAATAAAGTAGCTGTATGAAAATCATGACCACATGCATGGATAACTTTATCTCCAAAGGGAAGAGCATCTATATCTGCTCTTATAGCAAGAGTTTTTTCTTTACTTACATCTACTTTACAAAGGACGTTATAAGTATTTTCTAAAAAATAAGGCTTGTATCCTAACTCTTTTAAAGTATCAAAAATTAATTTTGAGGTTTTCTCTTCCTTACCAGAAAGTTCAGGAATTATTTGTTTTCTTTTTTCTATTGCAAAATTTGTAGCTTGCTTTAAAATTAATTTTTCAGACATAATTTTACCTCTCATTTTTTTATGAGTAAGGATAGAAAAATTTTGATTTAGAAAAATAAAAATGATAAATCGTATTTTATCTCCCAAAGAAATTTTAGTAAATACATTAAAAAAAAGAAATATAAGATTTTTAAAGTTAGTAGGTTATCCGGAAGGAAAAGATTACTTAAATGTTTTAGCAAATGATATTAAAAAAGGTAAATGGGATATAGTTTTAAATAAATATTTTTTTGATAATTTCCCAGGAAGAGTTTTGCAAAAGGAAAATGATTTTTTTCTTTTAGGATTTAAAGGAGAAATATTGCCAGATGCTTATATAATCAGAAGGAAAAATAATTCCCTTCCAAAGCTAGATATAAAATTAAACTTTTCTAAAATTCCTTTTTTTGCTGTAGATCTTAGTTTCACATCGGTTTTAGATCCTCATGAAAAAGATAGTTTAATTGTCCAACTTTCAAAGACAGCAAATATTTTAAAAAACTTTTTGAGTAATTATCATTATTTTGTTTTTAATGTAAAAGAAGATATCTTACCTTATTTTTCGAAAGCTTATGATAATTATCCTTTTCACATTTTTTCATCTTTTGAAGATATATATACTTTGGGACCCGAATATAAAAAAGATCTAAATATTATAGTATTAGATCCAAATGCAGATAAAGTTTTATCTTATGATGATATTGAAGTGGATAAGATAAATATCTTTGTCTTGGGAGGCATTATAGATAAAAATCAAAATTTAAATGGTTTAACTCAAGAAATTTTACCTAATTGTAAACATAGAAAAATAGTATATAAAGGTTACGCTTTTGCTGTTCCAGATAGATTAAATCATATCACCTATATAGTAAGTAGATGGCTTACAGATGAAAACCGAGATGAAACTTTTGAAAAATACATAAAAGAAATTATGCCCAAAAAGTTTCTAAGATATTTGATAAAAAGATTTTATTATAAAGACCCTGATTTTGTTAATAGTTTAATAAAGGATTATAATATTTCTAAAGAAGAATTTGAAAGGCTAAAAAAGGAAATTGAGGGTAAAAATGAGATGTAAAAAGGAGGAAAATTTAAAGTTTTGTACTTGCTCTTATCAATATTGTAATAAAAAAGGAATTTGTTGTGAATGTATTAAATACCATAGAGAAAATAATGAAATTCCCGCTTGTTTATTCCCGTCAGAAGCAGAAAAAACGTATGATAGAAGTTTAGAGTTTTTCTTAAAAGTATGGGCTCAAAAACTAGGATATAAGCTTGTAAGAGAGTAAAATGGAAATTTATATAATTACAGGATATTCTGGAGCTGGAAAAACTACAACTATAAAAACTCTTGAAGATATTGGTTTTTATACAGTAGATAATATTCCTGTAGATTTAATAGATGATTTTATTTTTTTACTTAGACAAAAAAGTAATATAAATAAATGTGCACTAGTACTTGACCTAAGAAGTTTAAATTTCCAAACGGATATTTCCAGTGTAATAAAAAAAATAAAAGAAAAGTACCCTAATATAAAAGTAGTTTTTTTAAAAGCCACAAAAGATACAATTATTAATAGATATAAAGAATCCAGAAGACCCCATCCTCTTTCATTATATTATAAAAATCTTTCTTTACCTGAATTTATAGAAAAAGAAATAGAAATTTTAAGTCCAATCGAAGATATTGCCGATATTGTTATTGATACTAGTGGTTTTAATATTCATCAATTAAAAGAAGAAATTATAAATATATTTACCTTTGGTAAATATGAACCTCAAATAAATATACTCTCTTTTGGATTTAAATATGGGATTCCTGAGATTTCCGATAATATTTTTGACGTAAGATTTTTACCCAATCCCCACTACGTAAATAATTTAAGAGATAAAACAGGAGAAAATAAAGAAGTAAGAGACTATATTTTTTCAAAGGAAGTTGCTAAAAATTTTTTTAATATCATAAAAAGTTATATAGACTTTACTCTTCCTAATTACCTAAAAGAAAAGAAAAGCTATATAACATATAGCTTTGGTTGCACAGGAGGAAAACATAGATCCGTAGCCTTTGCCTATGAAATAGCAAAATACATAAAAGAGAAGTTCCCAAATTTAAAAGTATTTTTAGAACATAGGGAGTTGGGAGTAAGGAAGGAAATTGAATTATCTTTAAGAAATTAAGCTTTCGAACAAATTTATTTTCATAAAGAAACAATATATGTTTCTTTAATTCAAGAAAATATTTTTTTAACTTCTTCTAAAATTTTTAAAACATCCTCTTTAGAAAAACTTTCAACATAAACTCTAAATAAAGGTTCAGTTCCGGAGGGTCTTAATAAAAGCCAAGAGTCATCGGAAAATATAAGTTTTAAGCCATCTTCTAAAATAACTTTTTTTACTTTTTTATGAGCAAATTTTTCAGGGGGATTTCTTCTCATGTTTTCTAAAAGCATTTTATGTTTATCTTTAACAGGTAGATCTACACGTTTGTAGTGACTTGGGGAATATTTTTTTAAAAATTCTTTTACTACAGTAGATAAAGGTTTTTCCTCTAAAATTATCCTTTCTAAAAGCAAACCGGCTAAAAGCAAACCATCTCTTTCCATTAAGTAAGGAATATAACTACATCCTCCACTTTCTTCTCCAGCATAAATTACATTTTCTTTTCCTACTTCGTCTATTTTTTTGCAAATATTTTTAAAACCTACTTTTACTTCTATTACTTTTAAATTAAATTCTTGGGCTACTTTATCTGCTAAAAATCCTGTAGAAACTGTTTTTATAATATATTTTCCACTAGGTTTTCGAGTTCTTAAAATATGTTCTAAAATAAGAGCATACATAACCTGGGATGTTATAAAATTTCCCTCATTATCTACAACTCCTATTCTATCTCCATCCCCATCATGAGCTATTCCAACCTCTGCATTTAAAGTTTTTACTTTATATTTTAAAGCTTTTAAATTTTCTTCTTTAATAGGCTCGGGAGATAGATATCCAAAATAAGGATCTTTATAGGAATGAATTTCAAAAATTTCAAAAGTGCTATTTTCTAATAGCTTTTTTAATACTCCCTGAGTGGCTCCAAAAAGAGGATCATGAATTATTTTAAGTTTTCTTTCTTTAAATAAGTCTTTTTGCAAAAACTTAGACAAAATTTGAATATGAAAATCTACAAAATTAACTTCTTTCCCTTCAAAATTTTTTATAAATTCGCTGTAAGAGAGTGAAGATATTGAATTTGCAATAGTTTCAATTTTCTTATTTATATCATCTTGAGAGGCTCTTCCAAATTCATCTTTAATCTTATATCCGTTATATATATAAGGATTGTGAGAAGCTGTTATTACAGCTCCTCCCTTTACATTTTCATTATAGGCTACATAAACTGAAAGGGAAGGGGTAGGAGACATAGGAGAAAAAATAGTTTCAATCCCTTCCCTTTGAAAAATATTAGCTACAAAATTAGCTACTTCCTCAGATAAAAATCTTGAATCATAAGAGACAGCTATTTTAGGATCTTTATATTTTTCTTTTAGATAAACAGCGTGAGCCTTGGCTATCTTGTAAATATTTTCAAAAGTAAAATTATGAGCTATTTTTCCTCTAAAACCATCGGTTCCAAATTTAATCACTTTTTTTCTCCCAAGCTTTCTTTAACTTTTTTACTGGGCAAAACTCAGAGCAC
>DQVG01000062.1 GCA_015661865.1 Desulfurobacteriaceae bacterium | reverse complement strand
ATTAGATGTGAAAATATAAATTGTCCTGCCCAACTTAAAGCTCACCTAGTTTATTGGGGAAAGGTTTTAGATATAAAGGGTTTAGGGGAAATGACAGCAGAAAGTTTAGTAGATAAAAAACTTATAAGAAAATTATCTGATTTATACAAATTAAAACCTGCTGATTTAATTAAACTTCCAGGTTGGGCTTCTTTAAAAATAAAAAAATTTTTGGATGAAATAGAAAAAAGTAAAAAAGCTCCTTTTTACAAAAAGTTAACAGCTTTAGGTATTCCTTATGTTGGAGAAAAGACGGCTAAAATTTTAGCAAGTAAATTTAACTCTTTAGAAGAAATAATAAAAACTCCTCTAGTTCTTCTTTCTAACATCCCTGGGATTGGCCCCATTACCGCAAGGTCTATAAAAAATTTCTTAAATACGAAAGAGAATTTAGAAACTATAAAAGAACTAGAAAATTTAGGTTTTCTTTTTAAAAAGGTAGAAGAGAAAAAAGAAAAAATTTCAGATGTTTTATCCAATCTATCTTTTGTTTTTACTGGAGAGTTATCTTCTTTAAAAAGAAAAGAAGCTCAAAAATTAATTGAAGCTTTGGGCGGAAAAGCTTTAAGCAATGTAAGTCGCTCTACTTCTTTTCTTGTTGTTGGAGAAAATCCGGGTTCAAAATTAGAAAAGGCAAAAAACTATGGAATAAAAATTTTATCCGAAGAAGAATTTTTTAAATTTTTAGAAGAAAAAACCGGAAAAAGTAAATCCCAACTTTTAAATCTTCTTAAGGAAAGTAATTCTTAAACTTTAAGAAAATCTGATATACTAGCAAAACTTATAATATAATTTTCTAATATTAAAATTAAATTATTTCTTTTTACTTATTTTATTTAGTTTTTTTAGGTTTTATTAAAATTAACTAGCCTTAAACTAAAAAAAAATTTTTATGCAAAAAGTAAAAAAATAATTTTTAGGAGGCGTTATAAATGTATGCTTACTTTGAGGGTAAGTTTGTAAAAGAAGAAGATGCAAAGATATCTATAAAAACAAATTCTTTTCATTACGGAACCGCAGTATTTGAAGGAATTAGAGCTTATTATAATAAGGAGGAAGATCAACTTTATTTACTTTTTGCAAAGGAACATTATGAAAGGCTTATAAAAAATTGCAAAATATTAAATATGAAACTTAATCTTAGTGTAGATAAATTAGTAGATATAACTTTGGAACTTCTTAGAAAATGCAATTGGAAACAAGATGTTTATATAAGACCAATCGTTTATTTTAAAGATTTAGCTATTTCTCCTAAATTAATTGGATATACCCCTGAAATAGCTATTTATACTATCCCCCTTGGGGATTATATTGATACAAGTAATGGGATAAAGTGTATAGTTTCTTCTTATTTTAGAATAAATGACAATATGATTCCGGCTCGAGCTAAAGTTTGTGGAGCTTATGTTAATAGCGCCTTTGCAAAAACGGAAGCCTTAATGAGAGGAGCAGATGAGGCTATTATGCTGAATCCCGATGGAACAGTTGCCGAAGGAAGTGCAGAAAATATTTTTATAGTTAGAAACGAAAACTTAATAACTCCACCTTTATCAGCTAATATTTTAGAAGGCATAACTAGACAAGCTATTATAAAAATAGCGCAGGAAGATTTAAATATAAAGGTATTTGAAAGAGATATATTAAGAAGTGAACTTTATGTATCTGATGAAATATTTTTATGTGGAACGGGGGCTCAAGTTTCTCCTGTAGTAGAAGTTGATGGCAGAAAAATTGGAGATGGAAAACCTGGAAAAATAACTAAGAAAATTCAAGATTACTACTTTAAGATAGTTAGAGGTAAAGTAGAAAAATACAAAAATTCTTGGTTAATTCCGGTGTATTAAATATTCAATAAAGCAATAAAAAAGGTAAAAAAAATGAGTAAAAACTTAGAGCTTGCAAAAATATTTTATAGGTGGGCAGATATTTTAGATTTGAAAGGAGATAATCCTTTCCATATTCGAGCTTATAGACAAGCCGCAAAGGTTTTAGAGGATTTAAAAGAAGATATAGAAGATGTTATAAAAAATAATAAAAAACTACCGGGTATAGGAGCATCTTTAAGAAAAAAAATTATAGAGTATTTGGAAACTGGAAAAATTAAGGATTTTGAGAAATTAAAAGAAGAATTTCCCCCTTCTTTATTTGAACTTTTTGAAATTCCGGGTTTAGGTCCTAAGACCATAAAGCTTTTGTATGAGCGTTTAAATATTAAAAGTATAGATGATTTAGAACAAGCAATAAAAGAGGGAAAACTTCTTAGACTACCTTCTTTTGGTTTAAAAAAAGTAGAAAAAATAAAAAAGGGCTTAGAGATATATAAAATTTCTCGAGATAAAATTCCTCTGGGATTTGCCCTTCAAATTGCAAATTTTATTATAGGCTCTTTAAAAAGAAATTTAAAAGATGTTATTACAAATATCTCCTATGCAGGTTCTACAAGACGTATGAAAGAAACTGTAGGAGATATAGATATTTTAGTTACAGTAAAAAACAAAAAATTTGTAGATAAGGTAAATGAGGAATTTAAAAACTTAGAAATTGTCAAAGAAGTTCTTTGGGAAGGTCCTACCCGAACTTCTATTTTAACTAAAGATGGAGTTCAAGTAGATCTTAGAATAATAGAAAAAAAGTCTTGGGGAGCTGCTTTACAATATTTTACAGGTTCTAAGGCCCATAATATTGCTTTAAGAAAAATATGTTTGGAAAAGGGGTATAAACTTAATGAATATGGACTTTATAAAGATGACAAAGTAGTAGCTTCTGAAAATGAAGAAGAAATCTATCTGACTTTAGGTCTTTACCCGCCTCCTCCTGAACTTAGAGAAAATTTGGGTGAGCTAACGGAAGCTAAAAAGATTTTTGAAAAATATATTCAGCCAATTTTAAATAAGGAAAAACTTTCTCTACTAGATGCCTATAAGCTTTTAAAAGAAAGTATAAAATCAGATGAAAATTTAAGAAAAAAAATATCTTTTGAAAATTTAGTAACATTAAAAGATATAAAAGGGGATCTTCATGTCCACTCCAAGTATAGTGACGGAGCTAATACTTTAGAAGAAATATTAAAAGCAGCTCTTGATTTTGGTTATGAATATATAGGAATTGCGGATCACTCTAAAAGTTTAAAAGTAGCTAATGGCCTTTCTGAAGAAGAAGTGAAAAAAAGAAATTATGAAATTGATAAGATAAACGAAAAAATTGGTAAAAAAGTCTTACTTAAGGTTATGGAAGTTGATATTTTACCCGATGGTTCTTTAGATTATGATGAAGACATTTTAAAAGACTTAGATATTGTTATAGCAGCTATTCATAGTAGGTTTAATCAAGATAATACTGAGCGCCTTTTAAGAGCTATTGAAAATAAATATGTAAACATTATTGCTCATCCAAGTGGAAGAATAATTAATCAAAGACCTTCTTATGATGTAGATTGGGATAAAGTTTTTAAAGCGGCTTCCGAAAATAATGTAGCTTTGGAAATAAATGCTTATTTTAATAGATTAGATTTAAATGATACTTTAGCTTATAAAGCTTATAAGGAGTATAACTGTAAATTTGCAATTAATACTGATTCTCATTTTATAGATCAATTTTGGATGGTAATCTTAGGCGTAGGACAAGCTAGAAGAGCCTGGCTTCCTAAAGAGTCAATTATTACCACTTACAATTTACCTGAGCTTTTAAAGTGGGCTCAATTGAAAAGATAACCTTGCTTTTATTTTTCAACTTTTATTTTTTTATTCCAAGGTACTCTAATAATATCTCTAATTTGGGTATATTTTTTCCCTTCTTCAAAGGCTTTTTTTATAGTAGGGGAAAAGACCTTTTCATAAAACTCTTTTCCCATTCTTTCTACAATTTCTTTATCAAATTCTTTGGCACTACCAAACTTTTTCCACCAAAGCTTAGAGTCTTTTTTTAAGGAAGCTTCTTTTTGAGAAAAGGTAGGATTTAGGATTTTTTTAAATTTTCTACCAGCTATTATTTTAGCAAGGGCAAGACCGTAAGCTTTTGCATCTTCTGGGGAATATTTATATTTATTTAATGCTAAAAGGCGGTTATATTCTGCAAAAACATCAAATCTTCTAATATAATTTTTGGGACATAATTCTTCTTCCATCTTAAAACCCCTTATTTAAAAATTTTATAGACCTTAAAGCCATATCTAATTATATTATATCATGATAGAAAAATAATAAAAAAACTACTTTTTTATATACGATAAAAGTAATAAACTAAAATAGTAAAAAATATAAAATCTGAATTTTACCCAAATATTTCTATTTCTTTTAAAATTTTTGTTTTTAAAGTTTCTATAATATACTTTAAGAGACGGAAAGCTTCTTGCCTATATTTTGCACCAACAGAAACAATCATTATAGGGTCTTTAACTTTTCTTTTTCCTTTAAATATCTTTATAAAAATTAAATTATTTGGATATTTTTGTTTTAGCTCCTTTTTTAAATTTTCCAGATCCTCTTCATTAT
>DQVG01000158.1 GCA_015661865.1 Desulfurobacteriaceae bacterium | reverse complement strand
TTAGATGAAAAATTTATTATAGAAGATTTTATAGATGGAAAAGAACTATCCATAGGTATTTTAAATGGAAAACCTTTAGAAATAGTTGAAATTATTCCTCAAGGGAAAATTTTTTCTTATGAAGATAAATATATTTCTTCCCATACTAAATATATTTGCCCAGCTCAAATAGAAAACGATATTAAAAATGAAATAAAAAATTATGCTCAAAAAATTTGGGATATTTTCAAATTTAAAGGAGCAGTAAGAATTGATCTTAGATTAAAAGATAATAAACCTTATTTTTTAGAAGTAAATACTATTCCTGGATTAACAAGAAGAAGTTTATTACCTCTAAGTGCTCAAGGAGTAGGTATAGGTTTTGAAGATCTTATTCATGAGATATTATTAAGTTAGTTAAAAGGTTTTTTTTAGTGGAGGTTGGTTTATGAAAAAAAATATTTTAGTGACTGTTTTATCTTTAGTATCTATTTCGTGTGGAAGTAATTTATTTGTAAATTGGTTTTCTGAAGATGAAAGATCTAAAGTATTAAATAAATTTGCTCAGGGTTTTATTTATATGTCTTATAACCAAACAAAAAAAGGAATAGAATATTTACAGGAAGGAAACAAATATTTAAAAGACCCTTCTATAGATTTATATATAGCTAAAGCTTATTTTAAAAATAATCAAATAGATAAAGCTCTAAAATATGCTTTAAAAGCTTATAATCAACATAAAGATGAAAAAATAGCTTTTTTCATTTTAATGCTTTATTTAAACAAAAAAGACTTTTCAAATTTAACCCAATTTATTTTAAAAGCTTATGAAGATTTTCCAAATAATAAAGTATTTTTACAAATTCTTTCAAATATTTTAGATCCAAATAAAATCTATAAAATGGCTCAAGCCTTGGAAAATAAGAATCCTGAATCGGCTTTAAAATTTTACAACTTGGCGGGACATATATTTTTAGAAAAAGAAAATATGAAAAAAGCGGCCCAAAGTTTTTATAAGGCAGCTTTATTAAATATATATTTTTTAAATTATGAAAAGGCCATTAAACTTTTGGAAAAAGCGGTTAGTCTAGATAAAAATAATTCGGAATATATAAATGCTCTAGCTTATACTTATCTCTTAAATGAAAAACCGGAAAAGGCAAAAAAATATATTAAGAAGTTAGAAAACTTAAAAGAAAAAAATGCCTCTATATTAGATACTTTAGCTTACTACTATTATAGTATTGGAAATTACAAAAAAGCTTTAAAACTTCAAAAAGAAGCTATAAGTAAAGATTCTTCTAACGGAATTTTGTATGCTCATTTAAGTATGATTTATTATAAGTTAGGAAAGCCAGAACTTGCAAAAAGATATGCTATTATTGCCTTGGATATTTTAAAAAACTATCCCCATCAAATTCTTGGTGAAAAGAAAACTTTAAAATATCTTCATAAAATTATAAAGGTAAAGGATCATAATCCTAAACTCAATATTTTAAACTAAATAACATTGTAAATCTTCTTGGAAATTTTCTTTTAATAAACGCTTATTAATCCTTCAAATAGATATTTTTATAATCTTTGTCTTATATTCTTAGTTTTAAATAATTTATTTAGAACTATAATTTATAAACCTTTTACAAACACATAAGCAATTAAACTTGATTTATAAAGAAAAGGAACAAAAGGAAGTTTTTGTAAATTTTTTTTCTTTATAAAAATATAATAAATGAAAACTAAAACACTCAAAATACTTGCAAGAAGAAGTATATATATATAATTGCTAAGACCAAAAAAACTTGTTATATAAGCAGAAACAGTTATATCTGCTTCTCCTAAACCATCTTTTCCACGAATGATAAAATAGCCTTCCTTAAGGTAATATAAAAGAAAAACTATTAGACTTACGTCAAAAAGTATAGAAAAATCATTAAAGTATAAAAATTTATAAAGCAAAATTAATAAAGAACCAAAATAGGCTGGTCGAATATCCGTTTCCATATAAAAATAATCTAAAACAGCCATATAATGAAGAAAAGTAAAAAATAAAAAGGCTACAGTAAAATCTAAAAAGTTAGGGGATTTAAACATTATAAATAT
Source organism: Desulfurobacteriaceae bacterium (assembly GCA_015661865.1). GTDB lineage: Bacteria > Aquificota > Aquificia > Desulfurobacteriales > DQVG01 > DQVG01. The sequence continues at coordinate 6,580 of DQVG01000158.1, read as the reverse complement.
AGATAATAGACTTAAAAAAACTTCGTTAAAAAAATAATATTTTGGAATTTTAAAACCACAAACTTTGCATTTACCTTTTAAAAATAAAAAAGAAAGAATAGGAATATTTTCGTACCACTTTAAAGTTCTTTTGCAATTTGGGCAAAAAGAACGAGGAATAGTTAAAGATATATCATGAGAAACTCTGTAAATAAGCATATTTAAAAATGATCCAAAAATAGCTCCTAAAATAAATGCAAAAATATATTTTACTATCAAGTTTTAATCCCCACTACTTTTGAAAGTCCATTTTCCATAATAACTCCAAATAAATAGTCTGCAGAGGATATAGTTTGCTCTCTATGAGATATAACTATAAAATCTTTGTCTTTTGAAAAATTTTTAATAAGCTTTCCAACTAAAGAAGCATTTTTAACATCTAAAGGGGCATCTACTTCATCCAAAATATAAAAGGGAGCATCATAAAGTTTTGCTATAGCAAAAATGAAACTTAAAGCAGCTAAAGCCTTTTCGCCGCCACTCATCGCATTCATATTTATAAGTCTTTTTCCCTTTGGAGTTGCTTTTATAATAATTCCACCTTTAAAAATATCTTTATCATTTTCTAAAACTATATCCCCTTTACCTCCAAGTTTTTCATATATTTCTTTAAAATTTTTTCTTATTTTCTCAAAAGTATTTAAAAAAACTTCTTTTTTTCTTTTTTCTATTTCTTCTAATAAAGATAAATATTTTTCTTCCTCTTTTTTGTAAATATTATATTTTTCTAAAAGAACTTTATATCTTTCATAAATTTCCTCATAATCTTTTTTTGCTTGAAAATTGATTGGTTCTAAAGCTTTTTGCTTTTCTTTTAAAATCTTTATTTCTTTTTCCAATTCTTCTAAATCCTTTTGAAGTTCATTATCAATATTTTTATAACCTTTATTTTTTAAGATATTGATAATATCTTCTTTTGAGGAAATATCTTTGTAAAATTCTATTTCGGGATAAAATTTTTTTAGGTCATTTAATTGAGTTAAAATCTTTTCTTTTTCTTTTTCAAAATTAAAAATTTTTTCTTGAAACTCTTCCAATTTATCTTGAACAGCATTTAATTTTTTCTTTATTTTTTCAATTTCTTTCAAAATATTTTCCTTTTCTTCCTCTAATTTTCTTAAGGTATCTTTTAAAATATCTAATTCTTTTGATAATTTTTCAAATTTATTTTTCTTTTGCTCTAAAAGTTCAAAATTTAATTTTAGAGATTTTTCTAAAATTTCTTTTTCTTTCGAAAGTTCTTTTAACTTTTCTTCAATAGAAGATAATTTAAAAATATATTTTTCTTTTTCTAAGGAAAGAGAATTGATTTCCTTTTCTAAGTTCTTTAAAGTTTTTTTTGTCTTTGAAATATTTTCTTTTAAATTTTCTATTTCCTTTAAAGCCTCACTATTTTTTAAGGAATTTCGCTTCTTTTCTATATTTTCCAAAATTTTTAAAATATTATTTAATTTACTTTGCTTATCATTTAAAAGATTTTCCAAAATGTTTTTTTCATTTTCTACTGAAATTATGGATTTTTTTATATTAACAAGATTTAGTTCTATATTTTCCAAAGAACTTTTTAATTTTTCTAATTTCGTTAAAGTTTCCTTTTTTTGTCTTTCTAAGTTTTGAAGCTGATATTTTAAAGTTATTTCGTCTTTTTCTAACTTTTTTATTTTTTTCAAAATATCTTGAAGCTTTTCCTTTTTTTCACTAAGTTTTTCTGATAAATTTTCTAATCTCTTTTTTAAATCATTTAAAAGAGAATAGTCTATTTTTACAGATATTTGGGCTCTAGGTCTAAACTTTCCTCCAGAAACAGCCCCAGAAGGTTCCAAAATATCTCCATCTAAGGTAACAAATCTAGAGTTTCTATAAATTTGGAAAAGTTCTTTTGCATCATCTAAATTTTTTACAACATAAGTATTAAAAAAAATAAATTCAAATATCGGTCTATATTTTTCATCAAAATCAATAAGATCTATTGCTCTACCAATTATTTTGGGATGTTCAAGTAAAGGGGTTTCCCGATATCTTAAAGTATCTAAAGGCAGAAAGGTAAGTCTTCCTAAATTTTTTTCTTTTAAAAAATTTATTGCCCTTTTAGCATCTTCAAAAGTTTCTACAACTACAAAATTTAATTTTCCTCCAGCACTAGCTTCTAAGGCTAGCTTATATTTTGGCAAAGTTTTTCCTAAATTTCCAACTATATCTATAATACCCGGAAGATTAGCTTGAAACAACTTTTCTATAGCTTTATCATAATTTAAAGATAATTTTTCTAAAGATTTTATCTTAGCTTCTTCCTCATAATATTTTCTTAAAATTTCCTCTCTTTCTAACTCTAAAAATCTTATTTCCTCCCTTAACCTATTTTCCTCTTCCTTTAAAGAAAATTTTTCATCCTTAATTTCTTCAAGCTTATCTAAAATAGATTTAAAGTTAAAGTTTTTATTTTGAAGTTCCCTTATTTGAGCTAAGATATCTTCTTTTTTTTCCTTAAGCTCCTTTAATTTTTTTTCTAAATTAATCTTTTCATTATCTAAAAATTTAATTTTATTTTCAATATCTTTTATTTCACTTAAAATTTGAGATTTTTTCTCCAAATAAGATTTTTCTTCTTGAGATAATTCTTCTAGATATTGGGAAAGTTCAAGAAAATCTTTGGATTTTTGTTCCAGTTCTTTTTCTAAGACTTTAAGCTTATCATTTAATTTTTCGTATAAAACTTTTTTTTCACTTAGTAAATGGTCGGTAAATTTTAATTTTTCTGATAACTTAATTTTTTCTTTTTTTAAAAAATTAATCTGATTTTCTAAATTTGTAATTTTCTTTTTTAACTTATTAATTTCCTTTTCTAAATGTTCTATTTCTAACTTTAATTTAGAATAGTTTTCAAAGGTAAATTGATATTTATTTTTCTTAAAATCATCTATTTTATTTTCAATTTCTTTTAATATACCTTCCTTCTCGGCTAAACTTTCTTTTAGAGATTCTCTTTCTTGCCTAATTTCATAAAATTTATTTTTTAAATCTTTTATAGTTTCTTTAAGTTTTTTATTTCTATTTTTATAAAGTAAATAAAGACGAAGATAATATATATTTGTTAAGAGGGATATTTGAGATTTATAATTTTCATATTTTTCTAACTTTTCAACTTCTAAATTTAAATGATCAAGTAAACTTTTAAGTTCTTGAAGACGAATTTGAATTTTTTCAAGATATTCTTTTGCGTTTTTAAGCTCTTCCAAAGCCTTTTGTTTTTTTTCTTCAAATTCCCAAATACCACAAATTTCATCAATAATCTTTCGTCTCTCTAAATTTGTCATTGAAATAACTTTTAAAAGATCTCCTTGCAAGATTATATTTGGAGCATGCATAGCTAAATTTATTTTATTTAAAATATCATTTGCTTCGGACTTACTAACCTTTTTTGTTTTCTTTACAAAGTTAAAAATTTTACTGCCTTCTTTTGATTTTAAAAGCTTAAAAACTTTCTGAGAAGGCAAATCTATATGATAAACTCTAAAGCTTGTTTCATCTTTTTCTAAAAATACTTTCCTTTCTATAGCTAAGACTTTAGTTTCAGAGTTTAATTTTTTTTGTTCTTCTTCATCTAAAGAAAAAAATAAAATTACTCTTCCTTCTTTTGGGCGTTTTGGAAGAAAAGTGATTAAATCCTTAAAAGTCTTTCCTCTTAAAGCTTTAGAAGAGCTTTTTCCTAATACAAAACAAAAAGCATCAACGATATTAGAGTTATGAACTATTATTTCATTTGCGATAAAGTTAGAATGATCTTTTACTTGTATATCATAAACCCAAGTGTCTTTATTTACTACTTTAATAGATTCGATAATATCTAAAGAAATATCTTTAGAAAAAAAGACATTTTTTAAATTATTTTCCAAAACTTGAAAAGATTTGTCGCTGTTAAAACTATTTTTAAAATTAAAATTTTCTTTTAAAAAGTTTTCTGAAGGGACTAAAATTTTGTGACCTAACCTTAGATTTTTTAGTGGATATACTTTAACACATCCATCTTCTAAAATAAAAAAAGGATGGTCTAAAGTTGCTTTTATGCTTCTTTTACCTTTTGTCTTTAAAATAGCATATTTTTTTTCTTTTCTTTTTATAATAGCTAAAATAGGTTTTTTTTCTATTTTAAATTTATCAAAATTTAAACTATAAACAAAAATTTTTTGATCTGGGATATAAATTTCTTTTCCATCTTCGAGTATCTTTTTTTTATGATCTTTTTTTATATTTTCAAAAAGATTTTCAAATTTAACTTTTTTATTATTTCCAAGATATAAAAGGGTATCCCCCAAAAGACATTTCCCAGCTCCATTAGGGCCAACAATAGCTGTGAATCCTTTTGGTATAGGTAGATCTAGCTCTTTAAAAGATTTAAAGTTTTCAAGTTTTATACCCAAAAGTTTTGACATATGTTATCTCCCTAAAAACTTAAATAATTTCTCCAATTATTTTGAGATCATCTTCATATAATTTTTCCTTTTCAGATTCATCTAAAATTATTAAAAATCCTACTCCCATATTAAATGTTTCAAGCATATCTTCTAAAGGTACATTTCCTAAACTTTGAATAAGTTTAAATATTGGTAAAACAATGGAAACTTCGGGAGAGGATTTAATTAAAACTTTTTCAAATTTTAGATCTTTTTCAACATCTAAATAAATTTTTGCTCTAAAATTAGAAGGAAGAACTCTAGATAAATTTCCCGGAATTCCTCCTCCGGTTATATGAGCCATTGCCTTTATATTGTATTTATTTTTAAGCTTTTTTATATCTTCAACATAAATTCTAGTAGGCTCAAGTAAAACCTGATAAAGATATTTTTCTAAAAATTCCTTAGATAAATTTTCTAATAGATAGTTATATTTTTCTTTTTTTTCCTTTTCTATAAGCTTTAACTTTCTTAAGATTTCTTTTATAGACTTTTGTAAAATTTCAGAAGGAGATAATCTTAATTTTTTACCAATAACTTCAAAAAAAAGTTTTCTTACTAAAGAGTATCCATTAGAGTGGATTCCACTTGAAGGTAAATAAACGATTATATCGCCTCTTTTTATTTTCCTTTTTTGAGCTTCTTTATAATAATTTTTATAAACATCCTTTGCTTTTTTTTCATCTTCAAAAACAGTAGGTAAGATTAAGTTTTTTAAGTCTACTTTCCCTACTGCAAAACCCGCTAAATCATACTCATTATCTTTATAAACTCCGGGCATCTCTGCTGTTTCTCCACCTATCAAGGCACAGCTAGCTTTTTTACATCCTTCTACTATCCCCTTTATTATCTGAAAATGAATATCTTTATCCAACTTACCTGTGGCTAAATAATCTAGAAAGAAAAGGGGATCGGCTCCGGTAGTAATTAGATCATTTACACACATGGCCACAAGATCTATACCTATAGGAAAATGTTTATTTATATACTGGGCAATTTTTATTTTGGTACCTACTCCATCTGTTGAAGCTACTAAAATATTATTATTATCTAATTTGTAGCAAGAAGCAAAAAGACCAACTCCTTCTAATACATTTTCATCATAAGTTATAGGAACAAGTTTTTTTATTTTTTTTACAAAATTATCTCCTTCTAAAATTGATACACCTGCATCTTTATATGTTATCTTCATTTTAACCCTCTTCATGTTTTTTTATATTCTTTAATTTTCTTAAGGCTTCTGTAACAAGATCATGAGCAGTTTTACTTTCTCCAGAATATTTTATAAGAACTGTCCGAAGTTCTAAATTAAAGTTTTCTTTTATTTTTTTTACAATATCATTTAACACCTTTTTACAGTTTTTATCTTTTATAACAAAGAAAAACATATCTGACTCTCGAGCTATCAGAGATGTATAACCTTGAATTATTTGAGCTATTTTTATTAAAATCTGATTTGTAGCTTCAAATCCTTTTTTTTCTATGTAATCTAAAATATTTTTTACATCGATAATAGCTAAACAAAAATCTTCTTCTTTGACAATTAAATCATCTAATTTTCTTAAAAAAGCAGTTATATGATAACAACCTGTAATAGCATCATGGAAAAATACATAATTTCTTAATTTATCTATTTCTTCGGGTAAAAAGTTTTCAATTTTCATATCTACGGCAGATTTTATAGTTTTAAGTTCTTCTATATAGGGCAGAATTGCAAACACTATATTAGGATCAAATTGTTTTCCAGCATTGTAAAATAACTCTTCTTTTGCTTTTTCAAAGGATAATGCCTTTTTATAAGGTCGAGTAGAAGTCATAGCATCAATAGCATCTGCTATAGCAAGAATTCTAGCTCCAAGGGGGATTTCTTCCCCTTTTAACCCTTTAGGATAACCTTTTCCATCCCATCTTTCATGGTGATAAGCAGCTATATTTGCAAAATCTTTTAAAGATTCAACACTATTTATAATATAATGAGAAAATGTGGCATGTAACTTCATAATTTCATACTCTTGATCTGTAAGTCTTCCAGGTTTTAAAAGAACTATATCAGGAATTCCTATTTTCCCTATATCATGTAAAATACCAGC
>DQVG01000085.1 GCA_015661865.1 Desulfurobacteriaceae bacterium | reverse complement strand
ATTTAAAAGATATGATAGAAAGTATATTAAATGAACTTGAAGTGGAGGCGACTTCAAAAAATATAAAAATAAATATCAATATACCTGATATTATTATAAATACAAGTGATAGACTTATATATTACGCTTTAAAAAATTTAATAGAAAATGCTATTAAGTATAATAAGAAAAATGGTTTGGTAGAAATAAGTTTTGAAGATGCTAAAGATTACTATCTTTTAAAGATTAAAGATACCGGCATAGGTATTCCTAAACATGCTCTTCCATTTATATTTGAAAGATTTTACAGAGTTGAAAAATCTAGGTCTCGGGAGCTGGGCGGGACAGGTTTAGGATTATCTATAGTAAAATTAGCTATTGATAAAATAAATGGAAATATTGAGGTAGAAAGTGAAAAGAATAAAGGAACTACTTTTTCTTTATATTTTCCTAAATCTATCTTTTGCTCAAAATTTGATAGTTGATGGTTTAAAAACTATAGATTTAAAAACCATTAATAGTATTTTTTCCTTAGAAAATTTTGATGATTCTTTAAAAAGCTTATATAAACTTCAAGCTTTTTCTCAAATTAAACTTATAAAACGGGATAAAAATACTTATATTTTAAAAGTAAAAGAATATCCGAAAATTACTAAAATAATAATCAAAGGTAATAAAAAATTTTCAAAAGATGAACTTTTAAAAATTATCTTTCCCAAATATCAAAAAGAAGAAAATAATTTTATCGAAACTTTAAAGATAGATGCATTTTATTTATCTTTAACAAAATATCGAGAGATTTTAAACTCCATAGAAAGATATTATAAAAATCACGGTTATTCAAATCCAAAGGTAAATATTTTGTTAAAGGAAAATCCAAATAAAAAAACATATACTTTAGTTATATCTATAAAAGAAGGTAAAAGACAGTGGATCAAAAATATATTTATTAAGGGTAATAAAAAAATTAAGGATTCTGAAATAAAGGATGTTTTACTAAATAAAGAGCAAGCTATTTTATTATTTAGATTTCATCCTCCTCTTGTAAGAGATTATTTTCCTCAGGAAATTGAAAATATAAAGGCGTTATACAAAGGGAAAGGATATTTAGATGTTCAAGTAAAAGATTTTCCCCTTGTAAATTGTACAAAAGAAGGGGAGTGCAATTTAACTTATATTATTTTAAAAGAAGGTCCTCAATATAAATTTGGAAACATAACCATTATAAATGCCAAATACTTTGATCCTAAAGATATATTAAAAAAAGTCAAAGAAGTAAGACAGGGAAAACCTTTTAATTATGAATCTTTAGAAAAACTTAAATATTTAATAATAAAATACTATCAAGAAAAAGGATTTTATAACTCAAATGTTATTATTCAAACTCAGGTAGATAAGAAGAAGAAACTTGTAAATGTAAAAATAATTTGTTTACCTGGAAAAAGATATTTTATAAACAGAATTAATATAAAAGGAAATTATAAAACCAAAGATTGGACATTAAGAAGGGAACTAGATATAAAGGAAAAGTATATTTTTTCTCCAGAAAGTTTATCTAGAAGTCTTCGAAGAATTTACCAGCTTGGCTTTATAGAAAAAGTTAAACCTAAAGTTGATGTTATAGACAATCAAACCTTAAATGTAACTTTAAAAGTAAAAGAGAGGGCTTTTGGAAATCTTAAAGTAGGTGCAGCTTGGAATACAGCGAGTGGCTTATTTGCTAGAGCTAGTATAAGCCGGGCTAATTTAAAAGGGACGGGAGATACAATTAACTTTTCCATTGAAGTTGGACAAAGTATCTTTTATTTTGATCTATTTTATAAACATTATTACTTATTTGATAAACCAATAAATGTAATCTTTAATCTTTATCAAAAACAAGATACTTATCAACAATACACATCTGCAAAAACAGGATTTTCAATAAACTTTGAAGAAAAATGGAAAAAAGATTGGTACTTTTACCAAAAATTTACTATAACTAAAAATTCTATTAAAGATTCCAAAGATCCAGAAATTCAAAATTCCACAAGAACCTATTTTATTTTTTCCCCTGCTGCAAAGTACAATACTTTAGATAATCCCTATCTACCTCACAGGGGAAGTTATATGAAACTTTCAACCAATTTAGGTTATGATTTTTCTAATAAAACCCGGGGATATTTTAAAGGAGTATCTTTGGAATTTATTCATTATATTAATTTAGATGATTATTTTTATAGTAAAAAAGTTCCTGTTACCTTAATGAACAGACTATATTTTGGTATTTGCTCTATTAATACTCCATCTGAATATAAGTTTCATTTAGGTGGAGATTACACCATTAGAGGATATGATTATGGGGAAATAGGAATTTTAAATAAAATGTGGACAAACACTATTGAACTTGGATATGATTTTATAGATAGTTTTAGAAGTGTTCTATTTTTAGATATAGGTGGGGATTTTAAAAAGGTTTATGGGGGGTACGGAATAGGTTTTAGGCTTTTATCTCCTTTTGGCCCAATTCGTTTTGATTTTGCTTGGAAACTTAATCCTGAAGAAAACCAAAATAATTTTAATTTTCATTTTGGAATTAGTTCCTACTTCTAAGAGGTAAATAAACTATGCTATATGTTAAAAAGCTATCTAAAGATCTAGGTCTAGAACTTATAGGAGAAGATATAAAAATAGAAAAACTTTTACCTTTGGAAGATGCCACAGAAAAAGATATTTCTCTTTTTATAGATAAAAAATACTTTAATATGTTTAAAACTAGCAGGGCAAAAGCATTTTTTATTTTAGAAGATATATTCCAAAATCTTGAAGATAATATCAAAAAAGATAAGGTATTTTTAATTTTAAAAGATAAAAATAAACTTATTGAAATTTTAAACTACTTTTTAGAATATAAAAGAAATCTTATTAAAAGGAAAAAAAGCAAAATATCTCCAAAAGCAAAAATAGGAGAAAATGTTTATATAGGTCAAGGAGTAATAATTGAAGATGATGTGGTTATATATCCTAATGTTTATATTGAAGATGGAGTTTTTATAGGTAAGGAGACTATTATATATCCTAATGTCTATATTGGTCCTTTTACTCAAATAGGAAAGAACGTTACTATCCACTCTGGGAGTGTTATTGGAAAAGAAGGTTTTGGATTTTTAGAAAATAAGATAAAACTTCCTCATATAGGAGAAGTAATTATAGAAGATAACGTTCATATAGGCGCTAATGTCTGCATTGATAGGGGAACAATTGGAATTACTTTATTAGAAAAAAATGTTAAAGTAGATAATTTAGTTCAAATTGCTCATAATGTAAAAATAAAAGAAAATACTATTCTAGTTTCCCACGTAGGAATAGCTGGAAGTACTAAAATAGGAAAAAACTGTATTTTGGCTGGTCAAGTTGGGGTAGCTGGTCATTTAAAAATTACAGATAATGTT
>DQVG01000121.1 GCA_015661865.1 Desulfurobacteriaceae bacterium | reverse complement strand
GTGCAGTGAACTAGATAAGTTTTAGGAGATAAAACTTTTAGAGAGTAAAGATACTCAACTGGTCTTTTTTTAGGTGTTCTTGGAAACTTTAAACCTCCTAAAAAAAGACCAGTTGAGTATCTTTACTCTCTAAAAGTTTTATCTCCTAAAACTTATCTAGTTCACTGCACCAACATTACAGAAAAAGAAGCTTATTTAATAAAAAAATCTGGAGCAAAAGTAATTATCTGTCCTAGGAGTAATTTCTACTTGAAAGTAGGATTTCCAAATTTAAATTTATTTAAAAAATATAAAATACCTGTGCTTTTAGGAACCGACTCTCTTGCCAGTAATGAAGATTTAGATTTAAAAAATGAACTTTTGTTTTTAAAACGTTTTTTAAAGGAGAACTATAATGAAAGTAAAGTTTATTAAACCCAGAGTTTTAAATCCAGCTTTTATTGTAATTTTTACGATCTCCTTTTTAGGTTTAGTTAGCTATGGTTTTAATCATATTCAAGCTTTTTTAATTTCAACTTTTTCTACTACCATGGCTTTTCTTTTATATTATTTTATTTTTTCAAAAAGATTTTTTATAAAAGACTTTTTTCATTTTTTTATAGGATTTTCTATAGGAATTTTATTTGCTTATCTTATTTATCTTGTTGTAGATATCTTATTTTTCCCTCTTAGAAATGAATTATTTTTTGTTAATGCTTTAACTTTTGGAATATTTCCAATTTTATTTGGAATTTTATTTGTAGAAAGTTTAAAAAAGCGAAGCTTAATTTCTTTATTTAAGGAAGATAAAGAAGATAATATTTCTACAAAAGTTATAGATACTTCCACGTTAATAGATTATAGAATAGTAGATGTTTTAAAAACTGGATTTTTAGAAGGGAAATTTATTATTCCAAGATTTGTTTTGGAAGAGCTTCAATTTATTGCGGATACTCATGATCCCGTAGCTAGAAATAAAGGTAGACGAGGATTAGAGGCCGTCAAAGAGCTTTTAAAACTTTCAGGAGAGAAAAAAGGAATTTTTATAGAAATTTTTGAAAGAGATATTCCCTATTTGAGAAAAACCGATGAAAAACTTTTAGAACTTACTAGAAAATTTGATGCAAAACTTTTATCTTTAGATTACAATTTAATTCAACTTGCTCATATTAAAGGTATAGAAACTTTAAATCTAAATGATCTTATAAATGCTCTAAAGCCAAATTTTGTAGTTGGAGAAGATTTATCAGTATCTTTAGTAAAAAAAGGTAAAGATAAAAATCAAGCTATTGGATATCTAAATGATGGAACCATGGTAATAGTAGATAATGCTGGAGATAAAGTTGGAAAAAAAGTAAATATAGAAGTAACAAATATTTTACAAACCTCTGCTGGAAGAATCGTATTTGGAAAATTTAAAAACTTTGTAAATGAAGATGAAAGAGAAAAAATTGCAAATAGTCAAGAATCTACTTCAAAAAAAGAAGGGTAACTTATAATGAAAAATAACTACATAGATCTACTTAAAAAAATATTAAAAAAAGAAGCTAAAGGTATTTTAAACTTAAGCTCTCTTTTAGATATTCAAGAAGATAGTATAAATAAATTTGTAAAAAATGTTTTAAAACTAAAAGGAAAACTTGTTTTTTCTGGAGTGGGAAAATCTGGAATTATTGCGCAAAAGCTAGCCTCTACTTTTTCCTCTTTAGGAACTCCTAGTATTTATATTCATCCTACTGAAGCTGCTCATGGGGATCTGGGAACTTTACAAAAAGAAGATATTTTTGTAGCAATTTCTCATAGTGGAGAAACTAAAGAAATCCTTTTCATTTTACCTATAGTAAAAAAAATTGTAAAAACTGTTGTTTCTATAACCTCAAAACCTGGAAATTCTATTTCTCGCTTATCTGATATAAATCTTTTTACTTTTGTAGAAAATGAGGCCTGTCATATGAACTTGGCGCCTACTGTATCTAGTACGGTTACTTTGGCCTTTGGAGATGCTTTAGCAGTTTTAATTTCTCAAATAAAAAATTTTACAAAGGAAGATTTTCACTTTCTTCATCCTTCCGGAAGTTTAGGATTAAAGCTTTTAAAAGTAAAAGATCTTATGAAAACAGATAAAAATATTCCAAAGGTATATTTAGATACCCCTATGATAGAAGTAATTAAAGAAATGTCCCAAAAAAAATTAGGATGTACTTTAGTTTTTGATAAAAATAACAATTTAAAAGGAATTATTACAGATGGGGATTTAAGAAGATTTTTAGAAAAAGGAAAAGATATTTATTCGTCTGTAGCCCAAGATGCTATGACTAAAAATCCCAAAACTATTTTTTATTTGGATTCTATAAAAGAAGCTTTGGATAAAATGGAAAATTATAAGATAACTGCTCTGCCAGTCGTAAATGAAAGTAAAAAAGTAGTAGGAATTATTCATATTCACCATATTTTGGGGGTAAATTAGCATGGTAAGGGTTGTTATATTTGGAATTTTGGGAAGAATGGGAAAGACAATTTACGAGCTTTCAAAAAATTTTAAAGACTTAAAAGTTGTTGCTGGAGTTGATAAAAAGGAAACTTCTTTTGAAGACACAAAGGTCTATACATCTTTAGAAGATATCCAAGAGGACTTTGATGTAATTATAGATTTTTCTTTACCTGAGGGAACAGAAAAAGTGTTAAAGTATTTAGAGAAAAATCCTTCTAAAAAAGCTGTAATTGGAACAACTTCTTTATCTAAAGAAATAATAGAAAAAATAAAAAAAATTTCTCAAAAAACAGCTATTTGTTACTCTCCAAATATGTCTTTGGGAGTTAATTTACTTTTTAAATTAGTTGAAATTGCTGCTAATTTATTAAAAAACAAAGGCTTTGATATAGAAATTTTAGAAATCCACCATAGATTTAAAAAAGATGCTCCCTCAGGTACAGCTATGAAGCTTTATGAAATTATTAATAGTATATATGATAACTCCTTAAAAAGAATTTCCTGTAGAGATGGTCTTATTGGAGAAAGAAAAGAAAACGAAGTAGGAGTAATGGCTTTAAGAGGAGGAAATGTAGCTGGTGAACACACGATTTATTTTTTTGGAGAAGATGAAAGATTAGAACTTACTCATAAAGCAAATTCCCGAAAACCTTTTGCAAAAGGAGCCTTATTTGCGGCTAAATTTATAAAAGAAAAGGATAAAGGTTTATTTAATATGTTTGATGTCTTAGGCATTTAATGGCCCACCTTAAAAGGTGGGTTTTTTTAGGTTTTCCTTTTTCCCATCTTAAGTTTCCCAGCATCTTATCCATTTTCATATTATATCTTTTTTTGTAAATTTTAACCTTAAAATATTTTTTTAAGATTTTATACAAAAACACTATAAACTTTTTTATAAATGGTATTGAAAGTAATGTAAAAAGATCTATATTTATAATATGGAAATTAAATTTAATTAACAGGAGGTGTTAAGATGGAAGAAAAAAAAGTTGAACAAAAAAATGAAAATGTAACTTTAGAACAATTACAAGCTCAATTAAGAGCATTAGTTGCAAGCATAGAAGCTGCTAGAGCCGAATTAGAGCTTATCCGTCAACAAATTGCAAACTTAAGATTATTAAAAGCTACTTTAGCTAAAATTAAAGAATTAGGAGAAGGAAAGACTATTTTAGTTCCAGTAGGAATAGATGCAGCTATTAGAGCTAAAATTGAAAATCCAGATACTGTAGTTGTAACAATAGGACCTAACTTATCGGTAGAACTATCTTACGATGAAGCTTTAAAACACATTGATAAAAGAATTTCAGCCCTTGAAGCAGCAGCTATGCTTATAGAAAGAACAATAGCAGAAACTTATATAGCTTTAGAAAACTTACTTAGCCAAGCTCAGAACTTAGAAAAAGAAGAAAATAAATAAAAGTAAATAAGAGAGGGGGGCTTCCCCCCCTCCTTTTATTTTTTACATGCAGGGGGTTAATTATATGAGCTTAGTAGAAAAATGGATAGAAGAAATAAAAGAAATTTTCAAAGCTAAAGAAAAAAGGAAAGAGGAAGTAAATAAGGAAATTTTGAAAAACTTATATGAAGAAGAAATTAGATTATTAAAACAATTTTGTAAAGATAACGACAGACAAGTATTTATTAGATCCTCCAATATATTCATTCCTATCTCTTGTCAAGAAGCCTTAAAATATTTGGAAAGTAAGTTAGAAGAACTTAAAAAATCTTAAAAATTTTTTTAATACGTGTTAAAATTCCTATTAAAAATTTTTGTATTTTTTTTCAGACTATTTTCTAATACCTAATAAACACATAAATTACTTTAGTTTTATGAAGTACATTTCAAAATTGAAAGCTTTAATCTAACAATATTAGGAGGAACTTTAGTTATGGTACTTACGAAAGAGCATGTTAAACTTCTAAAAGAAATTTACGAAGGGAAATTAAAAGGAGATGAATTTTTTTCTGCCGCAGAAAAGGAACCTGAAATTTTGGAATATCTAAATCAACTTTACTTAATGGGTCTCTTAAGACAAGAAGGAAATGACAAGTATCATCTAACTTATCCTGGAATGCTTGTAGCAGAAACTATTGAAGCAGCGGAAAAACAGGGAGCTATAGATATAAAAGAATGGGAAGAAGGTTTTCGTTGGGTAGGAACTGAAATAATTTCGATGATAGACGTATCTAGAAAATGTCAAGGGAGATGTCCAGAGGAAGCTTCTAAAGAGTTAGAAAAAAGAGGTTTTGTAAAAAACGGTCAGCTTACACCTTTAGCAGATACCATTTGGCAAGCCTATAATGAAGCTCAACCTCAAGTAACTGTAGATAAAAGACTAACAGATTATATAAAAGAAATGCCTCCAGGTCCTGGACTTAAGTCCATATTAAAATTAACAGCAGACGTTGGTAAACATGAATTATTTGAGCTTGAAGCTCAAAGGTTAATAGCTTTTTCTGCTCCAAAATCAGATGTTTATGCTTTAACTGGTCTTGGACAGCAAATCCGTGCCGGTCTTTTAAAATCAGCTCCGGCTTTACCTATAAATATTTCAGCAGAGATTTTAGAGGCTTTAGCAAAAATTGTGGAAGAAGGTAAAGATGCCGTTGATCAAGAAATGTTTGAAAAATTGGTGGCTCAAGCTTATATAGATGAAAATGGAAATCCTTTGCCAGGTGGAAAACACCTTTATCTAGCTTGGAAAATATATACTAAGCAAGTAAAAACTGATCCTTGGACCGTAGATTTTGATGAAGTTGAAATAGAAATTTTAAAAGCTATTGAGAAAATTTGGGAAACTCACAAGGAAAATCCTGAAATTTTTCCGACAAAAGAGGAAATTTGGAAGTTTGTTTTTGAAAGAAAATTAAAAGAAGCCCAAAAGCTTTTAGAAAAATATGGTAGAAGATTAAAAGAACTTCCTGAGAAAAAACAACAAGTTCTTAGAGAACTTCAAGAAGCAAAAAAAGTGGAAGATTGGTTTAATAAACATTATGATATCTCAACTGCCCTTTATTCTTTAGAAGCTCAAGAAGCTATAAAAACCGATATAAATGAAAAAGGTAAATTATATTACGACTTTACAGATTGGGGTAAGAAAGTTTTACAAGATCAAAAGCAAATAAAAGAAAGACCTATTCCAGCTCCGGGTGTAAAATCTATTACCGTTACACGTTTAGAATTTAGAGCTCCAGATTACAATTGGTTTATGAAAGGAGAAGAGGCTATAACTACCGGTCAAGGTGCACCTACGGCTTCAGGTAGATTCTATGCTCGCATGGCGACTCACATAAATAGAGTTCCTCATTTAACTGCTTTTGAGCTTAGAGTATTAAAATGTATTCCTTACTTAAGAGGAGCTTTTATTGAGGAGGATATTATTAAACCTTACTTTAAGGAGAAAGAAAAAGAGGATGTTTATTTAGCTTTAGAAAAATTAGATGCTAAAGGAATTGTTAATCTTGAAACTTGTGGGGTAGTTACCTTAACCGAGCCTGGAAAGCTTATTAAAAGAGCTACTGCTGGAACTCCAGAAGGAATTGCTAACCCTGTAAATCCTTTTATTATCAGAATAATTAAAGCAATAAAGGAAGTTGGAAGTCTTTATGTAAAAGAACAACGAGTAAGAATTGAGCCGGAAAACTGGAAAGAAATAAAAAAATTAGCCGGACTTACAGATGAAGAGTTTGAAAAAGAGCTTACTATAATGAAACAAGCTAAATTTTTAGGTCAAAATTCCTTGTTTGAATCTGGGCTTTTACTTTTAAAAGCGGCTGATCTTATGCAAGCTGAAGAAAGAGTTTGGGAAGAAATTGATGTATAAAAAGGGGAGGATTTTCCTCCCCTTTAAATTTTCTTTATTTTTTGTAAAGTTAAATTTTTTATATTTTCAAAAACCTTTTTTAACTCTCTATTTCCATCTATAACAATAATTCTTTTGCTTTTCTTTTTAGCAATTTCTAAAAAACCATGTCTAACTTTTTTAAAAAATTCAATAGACATATTTTCTATATTATCTTTTTTTTTAGATTTTATTCTTTCTAAAGAAACTTTAATATCCACATCCAATAAAAAAGTTAAATCGGGCTCAATCTTGTCCGTAGCAAATAAGTTTAATTTTTCCAAAAAATTTATATCTAAACCCAATCCATAACCTTGATAAGCGATTGTGGAGTCTATAAACCTATCAAATATTATTATATTATTTTCTAAAAAAATTTCTTTGTTTTCTTCAAATAAATAAGATCTGGATGCCTCAAATAAAAAGGCCATAGTTTTTTTATGTATATTTGGAGTTAGAAAATTTAAAAGTAAGTTTCTTAAATTTTCTCCTAAAGCCGTAGATCCTGGCTCTCGAAAGAGAAAAACATTTTTAAATTTTTTTGGAAGGTTATTTAAATTTTTTTTTAGAAAATTAAAAAGGAGGGAAGCACAAGTAGATTTACCGCTTCCCTCTATTCCTTCAAAAGAAATGATGAAAGATTTTCTATGCATTTCCGGTTTGAGTAGAAATTGGATATACGCTTACTACTTTTTTTCCTCTTTTTGTTTCAAATTTTACAATTCCATCAGTTAAAGCAAATAAGGTATAATCATTTCCCATTCCAACATTATTTCCTGGATAAATTCTTGTACCTCTTTGACGAACTAATATATTTCCAGCTTTTACTATTTGTCCATCATATCTTTTTACACCTAATCTTTTTGAAATAGAATCTCTTCCATTTCTAGAAGAACCTTGCCCTTTTTTATGTGCCATAGCTATATACCTCCATTTTAAATTTAAAATAGAAAAATAAAAATTAACTTTCTATTTTCTCAATTTGAATTTCTGTAAACCATTGACGGTGACCTTTTTTTCTTTGCCAATGTTTTTTTGGCATGTATTTAAATACTATAATTTTTCTTCCTCTTCCATGTCTTAATACTTTAGCTACAACTTTTTTTCCCAAGTTCCCTACTTGAATATTTCCTTCTTCATCGCTTACCATTAATGTTTCTAATTCTACTAAATCTCCTTCTTTCGCGTTTAATTTTTCTACTTTTAAAATATCCCCTGGTTTTACCTTATATTGCTTTCCTCCAGTTTTTATAATCGCAAACATAGTTTTCCTCCAAAATAAATTTTTGGAGAAAGATTTTATCATAAATTGATAATGTAAAAAGGAAGTGATGGCAGATATATTAAAATATTCTTAAATTACTTTTAGTCAAGTTCACAAGTAATTAAAAAATTAACATCTAATTTTCAAACTTTATAATTAACTTTTGATAAATTTAAATTTTATAATTAATTGCCTCAATTTAGAGTTATTAACTTTACGTTAAAATATTATTAGCAATATTTTTGGGAGGTACTTTATCTTGAAAGTAGAGAAAAGTAAACTTTTATTTGAGGAAGCAAAAAAATATATCCCAGGTGGGGTAAATTCTCCGGTAAGAGCATTTAAAGCAGTGGAAGATATTCCTAGATTTATAGAAAAAGGCGAAGGTCCTTTTATTTTTGATGTAGATGGAAATAAATATATTGATTATGTCATGTCTTGGGGTCCTCTTATCCTTGGTCATGCTCCTAAAAAAGTTATTAAAGCTGTAGTAGAACAAGCTAAAAAAGGAACCTCCTATGGAGCTCCTACTCCTCTTGAGGTAGAAATAGCTAAATTCATTTGTGAAAATGTTACTGGAGTAGAAAAAATACGAATGGTAAATTCTGGAACTGAAGCAACTATGAGTGCTATTCGTTTAGCTAGAGGTTATACGGGAAGGAAAAAAGTTATTAAATTTGAAGGTTGTTATCATGGCCATGTAGATTCCCTTTTAGTAAAAGCAGGTTCTGGACTAGCTACATTTGGAAAGCCTTCTTCTCCCGGGATTCCCGAAGAGTTAGCTGCT
>DQVG01000064.1 GCA_015661865.1 Desulfurobacteriaceae bacterium | reverse complement strand
TTTTCATAAATTTGTCTTAAAATCTCTATAAGAGCTAAAAGTAAATTTTCAACTGTAAAACCAGCTATAACGCTAGGAAGATTATATTTTTCTGGCAAAAATTCCCATCCTCTTTTACCCGTAACTGCGCACACATGGCCTGGTAAAATAAATCCATCTACCTTTACGCAAAGATTTTTTAAAAGATAATTAACAATAGCCGGGGTAATTTTATGAGACATTAAAATAAAAAAATTTTTAGGAAGATCGAAACTTAAAAGTCCCACTAAAGGAGCGGTTGTGGTTTCAAAGCCTACGGAAAAAAGAACTACCTTTTTATCTGGGTTTTTTAAAGCTAATTTATAAGCTTCCAAAGGAGAAGAAATAATTTTATAATTTCCCCCTAGCTGTCTTAAAGAAATAACATCTTGGTCAGTTTGAAAAATATCTTTTTCCTCGTATGAAAGCTTAACGGGAACTCTAAGCATATCTCCGTAAGTGGCTAAAATTACATTATCTAAGGAAGATAAATATAAAGCCTTTTTTATATCCCTTTGAGCACATACACAGACTGGACATCCTGGACCAGGTATTAGGTTAATATTTGAAGGGATAAGATCTCTTAAAGCACTTGAAGTTATAGTATGTTCATGAGATCCACATACATTCATTATATTTATCTTTTTATCTATTTTTTTTGCAAAAGCGTTTAAAATAGAAATTAACTTTTTTAGATCAAAATCTGCACTCAAAATTTTTTTTTCATTTATAGCATTTTCCATATGTACTTTCTCCAAAACTAACGCTCTTCAAAAGGAAAAACTACTTTAACTTGTTTACGGCACATATTTAACTTTTTTATTTTTTTTAATTTCTCTGCTTTTGTCTTTTTTAGAATATAAATAAAAATATAATAACCTAAAATAGAAAAAACAAAAGCTAAAAATATTCCTCCCACAAGCATAGGAATATATATAGCTTTTCCTAATTTTAAAAGCTTCGAAGGATCTTTCAAAGAAAAATTTAAATTTTTACAAGCAAATTTTATACCTAGAACACCTAAAATTAACCTTCCAATATAATACTCTAAGGCAAATAAAGGAATAGTACTCCATGGATTTGTAGGAATATATGTACCAACAGCTGCAGCTAAGCGATTATATCCCAAAATACTTGCTATTAAAATTGCAGAAATTGTATGAACCCCTACTACAGGAAGAGTCCCTATAAATATTCCTATTGCGAGACCTTTAGCAACTTTATCTTCGTCTTCGTTTAAAGCAAGTTCTATTAGTTTTAGAAAAATGTTTTTTAACTTTTCAAACAATTTTAAACTCCATTAAATAAAATAGGAACAATATCTAAAATAGTTAAATTTTCCATTTCCTGAGGTAAAGAATTTGTTACTATAACTTCCTTTACTATCTTTTCTTTTAAAACATTTTCTATTCTTTCCTTTGCCTTTCCAGAAAAAACTCCATGGGTTGCACAAATATAAATATCTTTTGCCCCTTTATCTTTTAAAAATTTAGCTGCATTTGTAATTGTTCCAGCCGTATCTATCATATCATCTATTAAAATACAATTTTTATTTTCAACTTCCCCAAATATAGCCGTTACTTCAGAGACATTAGGTTTAGGACGATATTTATCTATAATAACTACTGGCAGTTCCCCCAGCAATTTTGCAAACTTTCTTGCTCTTTTTGCTGCTCCGGCATCTGGCGCAACTACAACAAAATCTTTATCTATTTTTTCTTTTAAATAATCTGCAAAAACTTCTAAAGCTGAATACTCAAAACAAGGAACATTAAAGTTACCTGCTATTTGAGGAGCATGCAAATCTAAAGTAACTATCACATTAGCTCCACTAGTTTCTAAAAGAGAGGCTACTAAAGAAGATGAAATAGGATCTAAGGGATTTATTTTTCTATCTTGGCGCGCATAAGGGTAATAAGGTAATATTAGATTAATAGATTTAGCCTTTCCCCTTTTTAAAGCATCTAAAACAATAAATGTTTCCATAAGAGCTTCATTTACTTTGTATCTAGGAAAAGTTTGAATAAAAAACACCTCTTTATTAAAAACTTTGTCCTTTCCCTCTACAAAAATTTCTCCATCTGAAAAATTAGATATTTTTAAATTGAGCTCTTTATACTTCCCTTTCAAAAATTTCTCAACATAAGGTTTAAGATAAAGGGCAAATCTTCCAAAAACTAAGTTCATTTTTTCCTCCTTTATAAAAGTGGATAGATATCGAGCGCTATTTTACCCCATAAAGGAGCTGCGGTATTTCCTCCGGTAGCTCCTTTCCAAAGACTTTTATAAGAATCCCTACCTATCCAAACTCCCATTAAAAATTTTGGAGTCCAACCTACAAAATAAATATCTCTAAAATCGTTTGTAGTTCCCGTTTTTCCATAGACTGGAAAATGTTTCCATAAGTAACTTAACTTTTTAGCTGTTCCATATTTTGTCACAGCTGCCAAAAGAGGAATAATTTTTTTTACGTTTTTTGGATTTTCCATAACTATACTTACAGGTTTATGTTTATAAATAACTTTATTTTCAAAGTTTTTTATTTTTCTAATTATAAAGGGTTCCCAAATAACGCCCTTATTTGCAAATACCATATAATTTCTTACAAGTTTCCACAAATTTGATTGACAAGATCCTAAAACATAACTTAAATCAAAATATCTTTTAACAAAACCATATTTTTTTAAAACTTGATAAACATCGCTATATCCAAGTTTTAAAGCTAAATGTATAGTTGCAACATTTACCGAATAAATCAAAGCATTTTTTAGGTAAATTGGTCCATGAAAATATTTTTCATAGTTTACAGGGGTCCAAAATCTATTATTTGTAAGTCGAAAAGAGATAGGAGTATCCGGGATAATAGAGGTATAGTTATAGTTTCTTTTTAAAGCCTCTAAATAAATAAAGGGTTTTATAGTAGAACCTATAGGCCTTTTTGTTTGATATACTCTATTAAATTGGGTAACTTTATAATCCTTTCCTCCTACCAAAAATAAAATTTCCCCTTTTTTGTTTGTCCCAAAGGCCGCTCCCTGAAGATCGGGAATTTTATGAAGTTTGGAAAGTTTATCAACATATGTTTTTACATGCTCTTGAACTTTTTTTTGAATAACATTATCTACAGTCGTATAAATCTTTAATCCACCTTGATAAATAGCCAAATCATCATAAAGTAAAGATTTTAATTTCCTTTTCACATAATCTAAAACATATCCTCTATTTTTAGGACGATTGGGTTTATTTAAAATGCCCAAAGGAGAAGAGATAGCTTTTGTATATTCCACCAAATTTATAAATCCAAGTTTGTACATATTTGTTAAAACAATATTTCTTCTTTTAATAGCTCTTTCAGGATGTTTAAAAGGATCATAATAAGAAGGAGCTTTTATAAGTCCTATTAAAAGAGCTATTTCCGGTAAAGTTAAATCTTTTAAATCTTTTCCAAAATAAACCCAAGCTGCGGTCTTTATTCCATAGGCTCCTTGTCCAAAGTAAGCATAATTTAAATAAAGCTCTAAAATATCTTCCTTAGAAAGTTTTTCTTCAATTTGCTTAGCTAAAACAAATTCTTTTAATTTCCGAGAAAGAGTTCTTTTAGGAGATAAAAAGATCATTTTTACAAGTTGTTGGGTAATAGTAGATCCTCCCTGCTTTATTGAAAGACTTTTTAAATCTTCAAAAGCTGCCCGAGCTATTCCTTTGTAATCTATACCTTTATGTTCAAAAAATCTTTCATCTTCTGTAGCAATTAAAGCTTTAATTACATTTTCGGGGATGTCTTTATACCTTACATAAAGTCTAAATTGATCTTTATATAAGTATCCAATAACTCTTCCATGCCTATCATAAACAATACTTGAAATAGGAGGTATTAAAATATCTTTTAAAGATTGAGCATAGGAAGAGGTTACAAAAACAGCAAAAAAAACAAAAATTTTTTTTATCTTAATCAAGGTAACCTCTCAAAAGGTTTTATCACATCCATTTTCATATAATCTCTTAAGGCTTCCGGGACAACCACACTTCCATCTTCTTGTTGGTATTGCTCCAAAATAGCTACGACCGTTCTTCCAACAGCAAGCCCAGATCCATTTAAAGTATGAGGATAGTATTTTCTTTTATCTTTGGTTTTTATCCTCAAATTCATTCTTCTAGCTTGAAAATCTTCACAATTTGAACAAGAAGAAATTTCTCTATATTTTCCTTGTCCAGGAAGCCAAACTTCAATATCATAAGTTTTTGCTGCCGAAAAGCCAAGATCTCCCGTACAAAGCTCCACTACTCTATAGTGAAGTTCTAAAATTTGAAGGATTTTTTCTGCATCTTTAAGTAAACTTTCTAATTCTTGATAGGAAGTTTCAGGTTTAACAATTTTTACAAGTTCTACTTTATTAAACTGATGCTGACGAATAATTCCTTTTACATCTTTTCCATAACTTCCAGCTTCTTTTCTAAAACAAGGAGTATAAGCTGTAAGTTTTATAGGAAGATAATCCTCAGATAAAATTTCATTTCTATATATATTTGTTAAAGGAACTTCTGCAGTAGGGATTAAATAAAGGTCTTCTCCTTCTATTTTATATAAATCTTCTTTAAATTTTGGAAGTTGCCCGGTTCCTTCTAAAATTTCCCCTTTCACCAAAAAGGGAGGTAAAATTTCTATATAATTATGTTCTCTTGTATGAATATCTAACATTAAATTTATCAAAGCTCTTTCTAAAAGGGCTCCATAAGCCTTGTAAATAACAAATCTAGAGCCCGCTAGCTTTGCAGCTCTATCAAAATCTAAAATATTTAGTTTTTGCCCAATTTCCCAGTGCTCCTTTACCTTAAAAGGATACTCTTTTTTTTCTCCCCAATAATAAAGAACCTTATTTTCACTTTCATCTTTTCCAATCGGAACACTTTCATGGGGAAGATTGGGAATTTGTAAAAGATGATTTTTTAAATTTTCTTTTGTCTTTCGTAAATTTGTTTCCAAATTTAAAATTTCATTTTTTATATTTTCAACTTCCTTTTTTCTTTCTTCAATTATATCTTGGGTTACTTCTCCTTTTTTAAATTTACCCATTAAAATACCAATTTCTTTAGAAACTTTATTTCTTTTTTCTTGTAAAACTTGAAGCTTTTTTGTTAAGGCTTTTCTTTCATCATCCAGCTCAATAATTTTATAAATAATATTTTTATAATCTTGCCCTCTTGCATTTAATCTTTCTATTACTTTAACAGGGTCTTTTCTTATTAAGTTTATATCTAGCATTTTATCCCCTTATATTTTTATTTTTTCATTCTTTCCATAATTACTACTAATTGACTTGGCTCAGCTAAACCTTTGGGAGAAATACAATAAGCTTTTCCTAAATTAAGTTCATTTTTTACCGGATAGTTTCCAAAAAAAACTAACATAGTATTTTTATCTATTTTTTCTTTATTTAAATCTAACTCTTCTTCAGCTGGATCATAAATTAAAATTACTTTTTCTGGTTTTGTAAGCTCAATAGCTTCCTTTAAATCTTTTGTTATTAATACATTTTTTCCCTTTTCAAAAGCAAGTCTATTTACGACCGGAATTCCAGATTGCATAGCCATTCCACTTGCTTTTGAAATTACAAGAAGATCAATATTATAAGCAAAGGCATTTCTAGCTATATCTTCAAGTCTGGCTTGAGAGGCAAAATTATGAGCTACTACTATCACGACTTTTATCCTCCAAAATTATTTTCTTTAATTCTTTGCAAAAAGCATAGAAATTAGAATTTTTAAGTTCCTTTTTATTATAAGATAATCTATTTCCATGTAAATCAATTACGCAGCCTCCTGCTCCTTCCAAAATGGCTTGTCCTGCAGCTGTATCCCACTCCATGGTAGGCGATAGTCTAGGATAAAAATGAGCTTTACCTTCAGCTAAAATGCAAAACTTTAAAGAAGAACCTACTTTTTTATAGGTAATATCAAATCCCTGTTCTTTTAAATTATTTAAAAAATTCAAAGTTTCTTTATTTAAATGCGAGCGACTTACACAAACATATAGCTTTTTATTGTTTTCAAAGTTAGGATTTAATTTTTTTGCTTCTTGAAAAATCTTATCAATATCTATACCCTTAGAGCAATCCACAACAAAACTTCCAAAAGAAGCTCCTCCAAAATAGAGTTTTTTTAGGGCAGGA
The DNA here is from genome assembly GCA_015661865.1 of Desulfurobacteriaceae bacterium. Lineage (GTDB taxonomy): Bacteria > Aquificota > Aquificia > Desulfurobacteriales > DQVG01 > DQVG01. The sequence continues at coordinate 2,157 of DQVG01000064.1, read as the reverse complement.
GCATAAACCACTCCAAAAATGGGAAAATTATTTTTTACATAAGCAATATTTATAGTAAATTCTCCATTTTTTTTTATAAATTCCTTAGTTCCATCCAAAGGATCTATTATAAAAAGTTTCTTAAGATTTCTTCTATTTTCATAACTTTTTTCTTTTTCTTCTTCGCTTAAAAAAAAGATATTATATTTTTTTAAAAAATTTTTAATAATCTCATTTGAAACTTTATCTGCCAAAGTTACTGGGGTTTTATCTTCTTTATAAAACACTTCAAAGTCTTTTTCGTATATTTTTAAAACTTCTTCTCCAGCCTTTAAGGCAGCCGTTATCATATCCTTATACAATTTTTTCAATAAATTCATTAAAGTACCCTTTTTAAATCAAAGGTTCTAACATCTCCTCTGGCAACTTAATATCTAAAAGCTTTAAAATAGTTGGAGCTATATTTCCTAAAACTCCTAAGATTTTTTCATCTTGGAACTTTTCGGGTAAATCTAAATCTTTAAGTTTTCTTGGAATTAAATTTTTTACCTTTTCAGAAATTAAAATAAAAGGAACGGGATTTGTTGTATGAGCGGTATGAGGTTGTTTAGTATTTTCATCTATCATCTTTTCTGCATTTCCATGATCTGCAGTTATGATAATATCATATCCTTTTTCTTTAGCTTTTTTTACTATCTCTCCTAAAATTTGATCTAAGGTCTTTATAGCTTTAATAGTAGCTTCTAGATTCCCAGTATGACCTACCATATCTGGATTTGCAAAATTGGTAACTATAAGGTCATAGTCTTTTTCTAGAGCTTCAAAAAGAGTTTCTTTAACTTTATAAGCACTCATTTCTGGACATTTATCATAAGTATCTACCTTAGGAGAAGGGATAAGTTTTCTATCTTCTCCTTCAAAAGGCTCTTCTTTTCCACAATTTAAAAAATAAGTTACATGAGCATATTTTTCCGTTTCGGCCAATCTAAACTGTTTTTTTCCACTTTTAGAAATAACTTCCCCTAAAATATTTTTTATTTCTCTAGGGGGTACTAGAACATCAAAAGGAAAGGTTTCATCATAAATGGTCATAGTTAGGATATATCCAGGTTTTACATTTTTTTCTTTTTTAAAAGAAGAAAAATCCTTAATTCCAAAAGCGCAAACAAGTTGCCTCATTCTATCGGCCCTAAAATTGTAAAAGATAAGTACATCCCCATCTTCTATAAGACCCTCTCTATCAATAATTGTTGGTTTTACAAACTCATCTGTTTCATTTCTGTCATAGGCTTGTTTTAAAGCCTCCAACGCTGACTTTGCTTTATAACCTTTTCCAGCTACCATAGCATCATAAGCTATTTTAGTCCTTTCCCATCTTTTATCTCTATCCATTGCATAATATCTACCTGAAATAGTTGCTATCTTACCAATTTTTAGCTCTTTTAACACATTTTCCAAATCCTCAAGATATTTTTGAGCACTCTTTGGAGGGGTATCCCTTCCATCTAAGATTGCATGGACATAAACATTTTTTAAACCATATTCTTTAGCTGCCTTTAATAAAAACTTTAAATGAGCTATATGAGAGTGAACTCCTCCATCTGATAAAAGTCCAATTAAATGAAGTTTTCTATTTTTTGCTAGTTCAAAAGCTTTTTTTAAATTAGGATGCTTTTGGAGTTCACCTTTTTCAAAACCTTTGGTTATTCTTACAATATCTTGATAAACTATCCTTCCAGCTCCTATATTCATATGACCAACTTCACTATTTCCCATTTGACCTTTAGGTAAACCTACAGCTTCTCCATGAGCTAAAAGTAAACCATGAGGATATTCTTTCCAAAATTTAAAAAATTTTTCAGCTCCAGCTAAAGCTATAGCATTTCCTTCCTTTTTTTTAGAAAATCCCCATCCATCTAAAATAATAAGTAAAACTTTAGATTTCATTTTAAAAATTTCCCCCTCCAAATATTTAAAAAGATTTCTATTATAAACTATTTTTTTTATAGTTACTAATTTGTTTTAAAAGATAAATAAAAGCAACTAAAAATCTTTCTATTTTAAATATATTTTTATAGTATTTTTATAGTTTTTTTATTAATTAAACTTTATTTAAAAAATTTTCTAAGTAATTAGATATAGCCGTATCATAATCTTTTACCCTTTTAAAAGCTTTAA
>DQVG01000032.1 GCA_015661865.1 Desulfurobacteriaceae bacterium | reverse complement strand
TGTTCTAAAATTTTTAAAATTCTTTGAGTTTTATATCCATATATATATCTATTTTCTAAAATTTGAAGATAATTTGATACACCCTCTGCCAAATACTGAGATTTTACCCTTTCAATATTTTTTGCAGTATTGTAAACCTCATTTAAAATTAAAGCTAAAAATATTGAAAAAGCAAAAAGTTTAAAAAATTCTTTTTCAATTTCTGAAAGAAAAAGTTTCCTTTTGGAATAAATTACAAAAGCTCCAACTTTTTCGGAAAATAAATAAATAGGAATAATAAAAGCATCTTTTATTTGAAATTCTTTTTCTTCTTCAGAAAGTATATTTAATTTATCTATATCTCCCAAAATTTTTGGATTTATTGAATTGAAAGCATATAAGCTTAAACTTTCTTTATCAATTTTAAATTCTTTTTTTTGATTAATTTCATATACTTTAACCAAAAGTCCATCTTTTTTCTTTTTAATAATCATTACACCATCTACATATGGAAAATCCTTGATTAATTTTTCTATAAGTTTTTCAAAATCCCTTTTGAAATCGTTTGCATTTTTTAAAGTTTCTAAAATTTCTGTAATAAACTTTATCTTCTGTTGAGAAGTTTTTATAGTAAAAAAAATATTTTTTAACTCCTGTTGAATATCAAAAAACTCTTTATTTTTTATTGGAATTAATTGGCCTATTCTTTTTTCTTGGATATTTCTAAATAAAATTTCAAGTGGTTTAATAATACTATTCAAAATACTTCTATAGAAAATAAGTAAAAATATATCAAAAAGGAGAGTTAAAATAAATGAAATATAAAAAAATCTTTTATATAAATAAAAAACTAAATCTGGAATAGATATAAATAACTTAATTTTATAATTTGCTGCTTTTCCAAAAAAAGTTTTTGTAATAGCATAATTGTAACTATCTGAAAGTCCAGTTAGCTCTTTATAAATTGTCCCATTTTTAAAAACTTTTAATTGAGATACAAAAGGAGAAGTTACAAGTTTATTTATTAGCTCATTTATATCGGAAGAAGAAACAAAGTAATTGTTTAAAAGTATGCTAATAACATATTCAGCTTTAGCTTTTAAGACTGCTATTATTAGAAAGTTAGAAATAATTAAAGCTAAAATGCTAAAAATTATTAAAGTCCATATAAAATTTGATCTTAATTTTTTAGATATTCCCATTCTTTATTTATCCTCTTCTTGTAGAGTAAATAATTTTAATATCCCTTGGGAAGGTGCATAAAATATTATATCTTTTGGCAAAGTTATATTAAAAACCTTTTCATATATAGAAGCATAGTTTTTTGTATATAAACTATAAATACCTTTATACCAAGCTTGAACTAAACCTTTTAGATTGGTATAGGTATAATCCCCATCTTGATTTATAAATAAAGCATAATAAGTATTATTAGTCTTAAAAAGAATTGTAATTGGTTTTAAAACGGAATATTTTTTTGCTTGTTTGTAGGGCAGTATAAAAGTACAGTAGTTTGAATTAAGAAAGCTTTTTGGAATAGTTTTAGCAAGATAGAATTTAACTTCAACTTGTTGATTATATTTATACTTACTAATATAGAAAGGTAATAAAATAAATTTTTTGGGGACAAAAAGACATAAGTATAAATAAGATGAAAAGCTAAATAAACTTAAAAAATATTTAACTAAAATAATCATTTATATACTTCTTTTAATTTTTTAATTTCACCTTTATAACGTTCTTTTTCTGAGTAAATACAACCACAATAATTTTGCCTATATAAGTTAAAGTTTTTACTAATTTCTATACCTTCCTTCCAACCTTCTCTAAAGTCTTTGTAGAAAAAGTTAACCTTATATTCATTTGATAAACTGATAGCAACCTCTTTCATCAAATCATGATTTTGAAATTTACTATAAAATAAAGTTGAAGTCCAAAAATCAAATTTTCCATTTTTACAAACGGAAACTGTTCTTTTTAGTCTATCGTAATAACATAATTTGCATCTTATTTTTTTATCTTCTCTAAAAATTTTATCTTGAATCCAAGTTTCTAAAGGATAATCAATAATATAAATTATTTTAATATTAAATATATCTTCTAATTTCTTTACTTCCTCCAAACGTCTTTTATATTCAGTAAAAGGATGAATATTTGGGTTATACCATAATCCAAAAACTTCAAATTCTTCTTTTAAAACTTTTATAGGATAACATGCACAAGGAGCACAACATATATGTAAAAGAATTTTTTTACTCATTTTTTTCCTTTTCCTTTCTCTTTTCAATTTCTACATCTAACATAGTTTTTACACGATTTCTACCACTTCTTTTAGCCAAATATAAAGCTTCGTCAGCTAAATTAATAAGAGATTCTTCATTTAAACCATCTTTCATAGTAGCTACGCCTATAGAAATAGTAACTTTTATAGGAGTTCCGTTACAATCTATGGTTAATTCTTCTACAGCTTCTCTCAATCTTTCAGCTATATTAACTGCTTGAGCTAAATTGCTTCCAGGTAAAATAACTCCAAATTCCTCTCCTCCATACCTTCCTACAATATCCCTGGCTCGTAAATTAAGTTTTAAGGTTTCAGCAACAGCTCTTAAAACTTTATCTCCACATAAGTGGCCATAGGTATCATTAATTTTTTTAAAGTGATCTATATCTATCATAAGCAGAGCAAAAGGATATTTTCTTTCATAATAATCTCTAACAAAATCTTTTAAAGCTCTTATAAATGATCTTCTATTATAAACTTTTGTTAGAAAGTCTATAGATGCATCTTTTTTAGTTTGACTAAGTTCTTCCTTAAGTTCACTTATCTGAACTTGAGCTTCTTGTAACTTAGTTTTTAAAATTTCATTTTGCTCTTTTAAAGATCTTACTTCAGATAAAATTTCTTTTAAAAGTTCATAAATGTTAACATTTTTATTTTCTGTCTTTTGTTGAATTTTTTCTAAGTTTTGTTGGTGTTTATCTAAGACATTGGTATGATTATTTATTAAACTTAAAACATTATCAATTTCTTTTTCTAATCTTTTAGAAATAGTTTTTAACAATTTTGGATCTACGGGTTTATATTTTAGCTTTTTATTATAAAACTTTTTAAAAAGTTCCTTTATTTTTTCATCAGGTGGAATTTCTTTAAGTTCTTCTAAAATATAACAAAAAATATAAAACCAAATCTCAAAATTTTGAGGCGTTATAGGAATTCCATTTCTCACTAAGAATTTAAGCTCTTCTCGGGCAATTTCAGATATCAATTTTATATCCTCTTCGGTGTATTCATTTTTATAAACTTTTTCTAAGACCTTACATTTTAAAACTTTATCTTTTACTTCCTCACTCATTTTTCTAATCCTTTTTAAATTTTAGCTTAACACCTATTTCTTGGCCGTAAAAATTAAAAGGTAAAGATTTTTTCCGTAGGTATATCATGATCTCCTTTATTTGTTTAAAAGTTTTAAACATTTCTTGAGATAAAACTAAAGCAAAATCTTCCAAGTACTTAAATTTTCCCTTCGCTACATTTTCTACAAGTTTATAAAGGGGAACGTAATCTATAAACTTATTAGCTTTTACCTCTAAGTCAATTAAAGTTTCTATCCCTAAATTCCTCTCTTCTTTTATATCTCCGCAATGCAAAACTAGTTTTATATCTTTTAAAATAATGGAATATTCTTGAAAATTTAAGTTAACGTTTTCAATTGAGCTGAAATCCAATTCAAAGCCTCCTCAAAATTACCTTTACCTACTACTTTTCCTTTTTTAAAAAATAAAAAATATTTTTCTGCTCCAGCTATGCCAATATCCGCATGTTTAGCTTCACCCGGGCCATTTACACTACAACCCATAACTGCAACATTAACATTTTTTCTAACATAAGAAAAATTTTTTTCTAAAATTTTAGCAATTTTTTTTACATTTACTTTACATCTTCCACAGGTAGGACAGGATATTATATTTATTCCTTCTCTTAATTTTAAAGCTTTTAAAATTTCAAAACCTACTATAACCTCCTTATAACTTTCATCAGTTAAAGAAACTCTTATTGTATCTCCTATACCTTCTAAAAGTAATGCTCCTAAACCAATAGAAGATTTTACTGTTCCAGAAAGAAAAGTACCTGCTTCAGTTACACCTAAATGAATGGGGTAGTCAATTTTTTGAGCTAAAAGTTTGTTTATTTTTATAGTATTAATAACATCACTATCTTTTACGGATACTTTTAAGTTTGTAAAACCTAAATCTTCCATTTCTTTAATTAAATCTAAAATATAGTTAACTATTTCTAAAGTAGAGTATCTACTTTGAATTTTTTTTGGTAAACTTCCCGTATTTATTCCTATTCGAATGCAGATATTTTTACTATTTGCCACTTTTATTATCTCTTTCAAATACTTTCTTTTAATATTACCTGGATTGATTCTTATTCCCTCTACACCTTCCTCCATAGCTAAAAGAGCTAATTTATAATCAAAATGAATATCTGCTACTAAAGCCGGTAAAAAATAATTTTTTTCTTTTGAAATTGAATAAATAAAAGATTTTAAAGGTTTTATATACTTAATTGAATCTCTATCTGGCACCGCAAATCTTATAATTTCACATCCAACGGATAAAAGTTTTTCAACCTCTTTTTTTACATTTTCAAAATTTTCCAAATAATTTTTAAGCATAGATTGAACATAAATTGGATACTTATATCCAATTTTTATATGACCTAAATTAACTATCTTTGTTTTTCTTCTCATCTTTAAATCTTTAATAGTTTTGGATTTAGTTTATAAATAACGTCAATCAAAACCTTTGTTACAAACACTGCGGTAAATAAAGAACAAATAAGACCCAAACTTAAAGTAACGGCAAATCCTCTTATGGGTCCAGTTCCAAAAATAAATAAAATTAAAGCGGTAATTAAAGTGGTTATATTAGCATCAAGAATTGTTAACCAGGCTTTTTTAAAGCCAAATTCTATAGCAGAAGAAAGTCGTCTTCCTTTTCTTAACTCTTCTTTTATTCTTTCAAAAATAATTACATTTGCATCTACTGACATACCTATGGTTAAAATAAAGCCAGCTATACCGGGTAAGGTTAAAACCGCATCTAAAATTACTAAAAGAGCATATAAAAATAAGCAATTAAGTAAAAGAGCTATATCTGAAATTAATCCAAATATCTTGTAATAAAAGAGCATAAAAAGTAAAACCAAAATAAGACCTGCAACTGCAGCTTTAAAACCAGCTTCAATTGAAGCTTTTCCTAAATAAGGTCCTACAGTATTTTCTTCTACTATTTTTACTGGGGCTGGCAGAGCTCCAGCTTTTAAAACCAAAGCCAGATCCTGAGCTTCCTCAAGAGTAAAGCTTCCAGTTATTTGTCCCTGAGATGAGATTTTACTTTGAATAACAGGAGCCGACATTACTTT
>DQVG01000083.1 GCA_015661865.1 Desulfurobacteriaceae bacterium | reverse complement strand
TGAACTTTATCTTTTTTATAAAAATTAAAATTTCTTAATGAGGAAGTTTAATCTAGATTAAAATAAATTAAAAATTTTATAGGGAAAATTTGCATGAAAAATTTATTTAAAAATTCTATTTATGCATTTGCTTTTGGAGATGCTTATGGAGAAAACCCCCATTTTCCCTATATATGGACAGATGATACTTCTTTAACCCTATCTTTAATAGATGCTTTTTCTAAAAGTAAGGGAATTTACTTATTTAAAAAAAATCTATATAAAAATATAAAAGATTATTTTGAAAAAGGAAAGTTTTCCCCTTATAAAATTCCATTTAAGTATGGAAAAACGACTTACAAAAGTATAAAAAGAAAAAAAGGTTTAAAAAGTGAGTTTTCTTGTGGAAATGGTTCAGCAATGCGAGCTTTACCTCTTGGATTTTTGCTTTTTAAAAAAAGTCTATTAAGAAGATCAAGGTATAATCATGTTCAAAGTGCTATAACCCATGCTCATTTAAGAGTTTTAGTAGGATGTGACATTTATGTAGAGTTTGCTCAAAGTTTAATAAAATATAAAGACAAAAATACAGCTTTAAAAGATCTTAGAAAAAAAATGGATATTTTGACTAATTTTTACGGAAAAAATTATTTTTCTTATTTTAAAGAATATGAGGATATTTTTAAACCTGATTTTTATAAAAAAGCTCCTCCTAAATCCTCTGCTTTTATAGTTGATACAATAAAGTGTATTTTTTACTCGGTCTTTAATGCTAAAGATATATTTACTTGCTTAAAAATTTCATCCAAGTTTAAAGGAGATCCCGATACTATTTGTGCTATGTCAATGGGACTTTATGGGATTTTAGAAGTTTTTCCTAAAGTTTACTTTAAAAAATTAAAATCTTATCATTTAATTGAAAAAACATTAAATTTAATAAGGTTGTAAATTGGAAATAAAAATTAAGGTAAAAACATTTATTATTAATAACTTAATTATATTTTTTTTAATTTTAAGTGGAACTATATTTACAATTTTTTATACTTGCTATAAGTATGTAGAAGATAGGGAAAACTTAAAGCTAGCAAAATGTATTGCATATCTAATAGATGATCTTCAAAAAGAAAGGTTTTATACGTTCTTAATAAGAGTAAATTCAAATGATGAAAATATTAAAAATTATTTTGCTAATATTATAAAAAAGTTTAAAACAGATTTTAAATATATTTCTTACTACTATGAAGATAATTTTGATAGCTATAAAGATTCAAAGCTAAGTAGATTGCTTTTTGAATTTCAAAAAAACATCGATATTTTACAAGATATAAGAAAAAATATACTTAATGTAAATTCAGCAAATTTACCTACTTTGGCCAAACTTGATAGTTATTATACTAGTCAAGTTAATATCTTACTTAAAATTTTAAATTATTTAAAATTTAATTTTTACAGTTCAGATTTAGTAAAAAATTATACTTCTTTATTAAAAGTTTTAATTTATAAAGAAGCCCTTAGTAAAAAAAACCTTGTGTTTTCTGAAGCCATTTTAACTAAAAATATTAATCAAACTAATTTACTAATATCAAAAGGTAAAGTTTTAGAAGCAAGAAAAATTTTAGAATTAGATGATAACTCAAAATTTTTTGAAAATATTTTAGAACAAGAAAAATATCTTAAACATATAGAAGAAAATATTTTAAAAGGAAATATAAAGAATATATCTTTTAATGCGTATTTTAATTTAATAGAAAGAAAAGATGATTTATTATTTAATTTTATTAAAAATTCTTTAAACTCTTTGGAAAATATTTTATATAAGGAATATTTTATTAAATTATTCGTTTTAATTACGGTATTTATTATACTTTTAGCTTTCATTTTATTTGAGCTTTTAGGACTACTAAATATAAAGAAAAAATTTGATTTTTATATTTCAGAACTAGAATATGTTTTAAAACGTATTAATCAAGCTGATTATACAGTTAGGCTTTATAAAATTTCAAATGATGAACTAGCTCAAATAATAGATAAAATTAATAAGATTATATTAATTTTAGAAAGAGCCTTAAAAAGACTTAAAGAAAGTAATCTTAAAGAAAGAATTATCATATCTTCTCTTTCTCATGAAATTAAAAATACTCTTAATGCTACAATAGGTTACTTAGAACTTTTAGAACTTTCTCCTAATTTGGGGGAAAAAGAAAAGTTATTTTTGAAAAACGCTATAAAAGCTTGTAGATTGTCTTTAGAAAATTTACAAGAAATTTTAGATTATCATAAAATTACTCTAAAAAAAGCTAGTATAGAATATGAGCCAATAAATATCTACGAGCTTGTTAAAGAGGCCGTCTCTTTAACATGTGTAAAAGTAAAACCAAGTAATATACAAATAAAATATAAAAATTTAGAAAATTTACCTACTTTATATGGTCCAAAAAGGCAGCTTTTGCAAATTCTTATAAATTTAATTTCAAATGCTATTAAATATACCTTTGAAGGTTATGTAGAAATAGGGGTAAAGGATATTAAACAAATTGATAATGTAAATGTACGTCTAACACTATATGTCAAAGACACAGGGATAGGAATTTCAGATAAAATAAAAGATAAAATATTTAAGGTTCCATTTTTAAAAGATAACTTAAATTTAAAAATTCCAAGTACAGGTTTAGGTTTATATTTTACTAAAAAAATTGTAGATTTTATAGGTGGAAAAATTTATTTTGAAACTAAACAAGGAAAAGGAACTACTTTTTATCTTGAAATTCCTTTAAAAACTTGCTTACCTAAAGATAATCAAATGGAAAATAAAGCAAAAAATCAAAAGTTTTCTTCCAATAACAATTTAAAGAAAGAGGTATAAAAATTGATTCGCATTTTAATATCTTTAATAAAACTTTACCAAAAATATATATCCCCTTTAAAAGGGAGGTCCTGTCGATTTTATCCTACCTGCTCTGAGTATGCTATTTTGGCACTTAAAAAATATGGAATTTTTAAAGGATGTCTTAAAATTATTTGGCGATTAATACGTTGTAACCCTTTTTCCAAAGGTGGTATTGATTATCCTTAAAGTTCCTTTCCCATCTATTAAATTTTGAAGTTTTTGAGAAATTTCTTTTCTAATTTCAAAATCTGAAAGAATATCTAAATACTTTTCAATATTTTTTAATAAGCTTTTATCCCAGTACCAACCCGCAAAAAAAGTTAAATTTTTCCTTGTTAAATACTTTAAAGTAGGAAGTTGATTATCTGCTAAACAAACTGAAATATGAGGTACCCCTACTCGAGTTAATTCTAAAATTGTTTGCCCTCCAGCACAAATAGCTAGATCAACCTCTTGCATAATTTTTTTCATTTTTACATCATCTAAATTTTTTGGAATTACAATTTCAAAGTTGAACTTATTAAGTAACTTAATTACCTTATTTAACAAAATATTTTTTTCCTTGTGAGAATTTCCACCCAAAGATACAAATATTTTTTTCACCTTTTTATTTATTTTTTTCCTAGAAACTTTAAAAAAGGCTTTTCTTAGCATTAAAAATTTTGGACCTAAAAGTATGTTTTTTTTAAAGCTAAAAAAAAGCTCTTTTGCCGAAAAGGTAGGATTTATGATAATAGAATTTTTATATAACTTATAATTTCTTTGTTTATAATCATCATAAAATATAAGTTTTTTAGTTATTTTTTCTATTTTTTTTAAAAGAAGGTCTTTAGCTAAGTAAGAATCTATAAAAACAAATTTATCTTTTAAATTAGGCATACATCCATAGTGCCAATTGTAAAAACTATATCTATCTTTAGGTATATTTTGAAGCTTTAAAAACTTTTCTACATTTTCTTTATCTTTTGCAAAAATTATAAGCTTAGAATAAGGATAGAATTGTAAAAGGGAAATACATCTTGTTAAATGTCCATATCCAATGTCTTTACCACCTTCTGTGAGAATATAAAGGTTTTTTTTTACCATAATGCATTTCCTTTTACTTCATTTTAATAAGCTTAGATTCTTTTATTAAATTTTTATAAATTAAATTTGTAGATAAAGTCTCTTTATTTCCTACCATAATAAGCTTTCTTTTTGGACGAGTTATAGCAACATTTAATCTTCTAAGATCTTCCAAAAAACCAAGTTCACCTTTTGAGTTGGAACGGACAAAAGAAATTAGAATTACTTCCTTTTCTTTTCCTTGAAATCCATCTACAGTATTTACTTCTACAAAAATTTTATTTTTTTCAAAAGCCTTTTTTATTTGTTTAACCTGAGCTAAATAGGGAGTTATAATTCCTATATCCTGAGGATTTACTTTTAAGTCTATTAACTTTGTAGTTAAATCTACTATCTTATTTACTTCCTTTTTATTGTAGTAAGATTTACTTAATTTTTCTTGTTTTTCTTTTCCCCTTATATCAATAAATGTAACACTATCTTCAAGTTTATAAGATAAAATTTCTTTATATTTTGAAGGTAAATCTTCAAATTTTTTTAAGTCAATAATATCTTTTAAAGTTATAAATCTAACTTTTTTATCAGCTATTAATTCCCCATTATAAAATGTCTTATTGGGAAACTCCATAATCTTTTCATTCATTCTATATTGAATTTTTAAGATTTGAGATTTTTCTGGATATAAAGAAATTAATTTTTCAAATAAGGTTTTTTCTAAATCTTTGGCAAGTAAAGACTTAACTGTAGGAGGTAGTTGCTTATGATCTCCGGCTATAATAAATTTTTTGGATTTTAAAATTGGCATTAAAGTAGAGGGTAAAGTAGCTTGGGATCCTTCATCTATTACCGCTACATCAAAATCAATGTTTTTAAGTAAATCGCTATAAACCATAGAATTTGTAGCAAAGATGATTTTATTATTTTTTAAAATTTTTGTAATAATTTTATCTTCTAACTTCTTTTTCTCCTCAAATAATTTTGAAATTTCTTCTTGAATAGATATCCATTTGGCCATTTTTTGTAATTTTTTTAAAGAAATTCCCCTAACTTTTTTTCCTTCCCTAGCATATTTTTTTATTTCTTCATTGGAAAGTCCTCTTCTCCATTTATTTAAAGGTTTTAAATATTTTTCTTGCTGCTTTTTTAATTTTTCAATTTTTTCATCTATACTTCTTATTTTTCTATACTCCTCATCTTTTTCCAAAAGATGAAAAATAAAAAACTTTTCTAACTTTTGAGATACTTTAGATAAATGGCCTACCCTTACAAGATTATTTTTTAAGTATTTTGAAACTCTCTCAAGTAAATTATCCACAGCTGTATTTGAGTCAGCTGTAACTAAAATTTTTTTTCCTAATTTAAAAAGCTGTAAAATTATCTCTACTAAAGTTGTAGTTTTTCCTGTTCCTGGCGGGCCATGAATAAGAAAGAAATCTTTGCTTAAAAGAGCTTTTTTAACTGCTTTTTGCTGATATATATTTAAATTTTTATTTATAAGCTCTAATTTTAAAAGTTTTTCATCTTTATCTTCTTTTTTTATTTTTTTATCCAAAAATAAAAAATATAAATCTGTTCTATTTTTAACATCCTCTAAAGCCTCTAACCATCTTTTAAAGGTAACATCATCAGGATAAAGATCTAAAGTCAAATTCTTTTTGCTAAAAATCCAAGGTTTTGGTTCTTCTTCAAAAAGAACAAGAATATAATTTTTTCCTACTTTATAAATAGTCCCTTTTTGAACCTCTTTTGACAAAGGATTTCCCGAAGATACAACTACCACATCCCCAGGAGAAAATATATTTTTTATATTTTCATCTTTTTTTCTTTTTTCAAATTTAACAATATGATATTCATACTTTTTTGGATATTTTTTTGCCTTTAAATTAGTAATAGCTCGAAATAATTTTTCCCTTTCTTGAGGAGTGTACTTTTTCACAAACTCTTCGAATTCTTTTAATTCTTCTTCTTTTTCAATATTTACCAAATTTTCATAGTGATTTATGTTTCTTAAAGCTTCGTTTGCCAAATTTTCCATCTAAAGCCTCGAAAAAATTTTTTATAAATAGGTTTTTAGCAAATAAAAACTTAAAGTGCTTACAATTTTTCCAATAAGTTGAGAAGTTGGGGGAAACAGTAAAATTAGTATAAGTATTAAAAAGGAGTAAGGCTCGATTTTTTGAAGTTTCATTAAAATTTCATCCGGTAAAATTGCTTGTAAAATCCTATATCCATCTAAAGGTGGTAAAGGTAAAAGATTAAATACCCC
>DQVG01000091.1 GCA_015661865.1 Desulfurobacteriaceae bacterium | reverse complement strand
TATGAAAACTGAAAACTCGTTGATTTACTTGCATCTTAACGTTCGGTTCAAATAAGACCGTTACGGTATTGAAACATGATTTCTTCTAATTTTGATTCGTCATGAAGAATTGACCTGTTCAAATAAGACCGTTACGGTATTGAAACGTAGTATCTTTTGAAGTTAAAGAAGATAAACCAAAAATAGTTCAAATAAGACCGTTACGGTATTGAAACTTTGATGTTAAATATGTTGGATTTACTTTTCCAAATCCGTTCAAATAAGACCGTTACGGTATTGAAACCAGATACTACTTTAAAGCTATAAGTATCGGACCATGGGTTCAAATAAGACCGTTACGGTATTGAAAGTTAATTCTTTTAACCTCATCTCTTTACCTCCCAACAAAGTTCAAATAAGACCGTTACGGTATTGAAACTTTATTTTTTCTACGACCTTTTCTTTTAGTTTTTTATTTTCTGTTCAAATAAGACCGTTACGGTATTGAAAGATGTGAAAACGAACATCGTTTTCTTTTAAAAATTTTTTAAGTTCAAATAAGACCGTTACGGTATTGAAAGGTTGAAAGTTGCACAATACCATTTAAATAATTTTGTTCAAATAAGACCGTTACGGTATTGAAAGAGCTTTTCTAAAAGGTTTTCTAATTCTTTGATTTCATTTCGTTCAAATAAGACCGTTACGGTATTGAAACTGATGCTAAAGCTCTTTCAATATATCTACTTCAAATTAAGTTCAAATAAGACCGTTACGGTATTGAATAATTGTAATTTGACTTAATCTAAAAATTGAGAAAGGTTTTAAAAAGAAGTTACTAACAAAAAATTTTTTTTATTTTAGAAGTATCCTTTTTATTTTCTTTAGCTCAAGTAATTTATTTAAAATAATCTCTACTAAAACCTTCAAAATTTATCTCATTTCTTCAATTTATTCCATTTTATTTTTTTATTTTTTTTATATTAAAACAGCTTAGTATTATGGGGAAATTCAGAGGAAGGATAAATCAAAGTGAGTTAAACTATGGCTTATCTTTTTTAAAATATAATAAAATAAACATATTTTTTAATTTTTTTAAAGGGGTAAAAAATGATAATAGGAGCTTTTATTCATGCACCTTTTGAGCAACCTGGGCTTATAGAAGAGTGGGCCAAGGACAGAGGTCATGATTTTATAAAAGTAAATTTATATGAAAATGAAACTCCTCCACCGCCAGAGATGTTTGATTTATTAGTACTAATGGGTGGGCCTATGGGAGTTTATGATGAAAAAGAATATCCTTTTTTAAGTTTTGAAAAGGAATATTTAAAAAAAGCTTTAAAAAGCAAACCTTATTTGCTTGGAATTTGTTTAGGGGCCCAACTTTTAGCTCATAGTCTAGGGGCTAGAATTAGAAAAAATCTTTATCCCGAAGTGGGTTTTTTCCCTATTTATTTTAATGCTCAAGCTCAGTTGTCATATCCTTTTAAAGATTTTGTTAAGGTAAGAACAAAAATGGCTTTTCATTATCATGAGGATATGTTTGAAACTCCAAAAAATGCTTTAAGGCTTGCTAGAAGTGAATTTTGTGAAAATCAAGGGTTTTCTTTTAATCATGATAAGGTAATTGGTCTTCAATATCATTGGGAGGTTACTCCAAGTATAGTTTCTGATATTTTAGAAAATACGTATAATTATACTCCTCAAAAAAGTGTTCAAAATAAGAAAACTATCTTAAAACTTGCTGAAGAGTATGAGCAAGAGTTTAGAGACAATATATATAGTCTTTTATTTAAATTGGAAGAGCTTATTTTAAAATAAGATGGAACTGAAATGGATATAAAATTAGTTGCTTTTGTAATTTTGTTATTTTTCTCTGCTTTTTTTTCCGCTTCTGAAACAGCTATATTTAGTATAAATCCTATAAAGCTGGAAACTTATAAAGATAATAAAAATGTAAAACTTATTCAAAAATTCTTAGAACATCCGGCAAATGTTATTGCCACTATTTTATTGGGAAATGAATTTGTAAATGTAACTATATCAGCCTTAGGTACTACTATAATTTTAGAATATTTTGGAGAGGAATATCTTAAATACTCAGTTTTTATAATAATTCTTATTTTATTAATCTTTGGAGAAGTTACTCCAAAAACTATAGCTGTAAAATTATCAGAGAGATTAGCTTTTAAAATAGCTCCTATTTTAAATTTTCTAATTTATCTTTTTAGCCCTTTAAGAAAGATTTTGGTTTTTGTAGCTCAAAGAGTGGTTAATTTATTTGGAATTGATCTTTATGGAAAAGCAAAAAGTCTTTCTGAAGAAGAGTTTTTAGAAATTTTAAAAGAGGCTAAAAAAGAAGGTCTTTTTAAAGATAGGGAAGTTTCTTTGATAGAAAAGGCTATTTATATAAACGATTTACCTATAAAAAATCTTATGATTCCTAGAAAAGAAATATATGCTATAGATATAAAAGATGATATGGAAACTATTATAAAAAAAATTATTGACTCCCCTTATAATAGGATTCCGGTTTTTAAAGGGGACTTAGATGAAATGCTTGGAGTATTAATTAGAAAAAAATTTTTGCCTATCTTGATGGACAAAAACTTTTCTAATCTTACAAAGGATGATATCTT
>DQVG01000071.1 GCA_015661865.1 Desulfurobacteriaceae bacterium | reverse complement strand
TCAATTCTCTTTATATCAAACTCATATTTCTTTTTTACAGGCTTTAAAGGTATACTTAAAGTTTCTATTAAATCTCTTTGATGTTTTAAATCAAAATAAGGTAAAAGTTTTTCAAGGATTTTTAAAGTTACACCTTTGGGGATTCTATCTAATTCTTCTTGGGCTTTACAAACAGCTAGCTCAACTTTTACCCAATTATAAAACTTATTTTCTTGACTCCAAATATGACCCATTTCTTTTGTAGTATATCTTTCAATCATGACCTAGCTCCTTATTTATTGTTCTTCGTTTCTTCCAAAAATTCTTAAGAAAGCTAAAAAGAGGTTAATAATATCTAAATATAGATTTAAGGCACCAAAGTAAGCATTACCATCGGTATATGCAATTTCCTCTAAAGTTTGAAGGTCATAACCAATTAATCCAAGGAAAACTACAATAGTAATAATAGATATTACTAAATCTAAAGTTGAAGAACCTAAAAAGATATTTACAATAGAAGCTATTATAATGGCTATAAGTCCAGCAAATAGGAAACTTCCAAATTGTCTAAAATCTATTTTTTTAGTAAAAGCTAAAATAGCCATAGTAAGAAAAGATATTCCCGTTGCAATAAAAGCTTTAAATATTACAGTTTTAGTATAGATTAAAAAGACGGGTCCTATTAAAATACCTTCCACAGCACAAAATAAGTAAAAAACTATACCCGCTAAAAGAGGATTTTGTCTTAAGGCAGAAACTGCTATAACAAGTACAAAACTTAAAATAGCTAAAAGTATAAATCCTAACTTTCCTAAAGAGGCAATTGCTCCACTATATATAGCTAAATAGGCTGAAAGTCCCGTTACAATAAAACCTAAAAATAAATTTAAAAAAACTTTCCCCAAAAAGGAATTAAAATCTACAGATTCATATAATCTATCTTTAATCTCCCACATAATTTTTACCTCCTTAATGAATTTAAGATTTAACTTGGTTTTATGATAATATATATAAGTATATTATATGTATATAATTTAAGAAAAATTTTAAAAATTTAAAGAGAAGGTTCTAACAAGAAACTCTAAAATAAATAATATCCCCGTCTTTTACTTCGTATTCTTTTCCTTCTAGTCTTACTTTACCTAAATCCTTAAAGTAGGTCCAAAGGGAATCTCCTTTTAACTTATCTACTATATTTGGATTTTTCGTAATTTCTTCATAAAAATCTTTCCAAGAAAGAACTTCTGCTCTAATGAAATGCTTTTCAAAATCCGAATGAATTTTCCCAGCAGCTTCTGGGGCTAAACTTCCTTTTTTTATGGTCCAAGCTCGAACTTCTTTTTTCCCAGCTGTAAAAAAGGTTTGTAACTCTAAAATCTCATATCCAGCTCTTATTAAATTGTTTAAAGTAGGTTCCTTTAGGCCATAATCTTTTAAAAATTCTTTTCTTTCTTCTTCAGGTAAATTAGAAAGCTCTTCTTCTAGTTTGGCACAAACCTTTACTAACTTGGCTCCTTCTTTTTGGGCATATTTTCTAACAGCTTCTACATATTTGTTGTCTTTTAAAATATGATCTTCATCTACATTACACACATATATCATAGGTTTTAAAGTTAAAAGTCCAAAACCTTTTAAAATTTTAATTTCATCTTCTTTAAATTCATCTCTTTTTAAGAAAAGTCGAATTCCATTTTCTAAAAAATTTTTTGCTTTTTTTAAAACCTCAAGTTCTTTTTTGGCTTGTTTATCTCCAGTTTTAGCTACTTTTTCTATTTTATTTAGTCTTTTTTCAATAATTTCTAAATCAGCTAAAATAAGCTCATAATTTATTATTTCTATATCCCGAACAGGATCTACTTTGCCCTCAACATGAACAATATCATTTTTATCAAAACATCTTACAACATGAGCTATAGCATCTACATTTCTGATATGAGATAAAAACTGATTTCCTAAACCTTCCCCCTTACTAGCTCCCTTAACAAGACCTGCAATATCACAAAATTCTATAACAGCTGGAACAACTTTTTGAGGACTTACTACTTTAGAAAGTAAATCTAGTCTTTCATCTGGAACTGGAACTACTCCAAAGTTTGGATCTATTGTACAAAAAGGAAAATTTTCAGCTGGTATAAAATTTTTTGTAAGAGCATTAAATAAAGTAGACTTTCCTACATTTGGAAGTCCTACAATTCCACATGTAAAACCCATTTTAACCTCTTTTAAAATTGTTTATTTCTTTTTTATTGTTTTCTTTCTTACTTTCCTCTTTTAAAATTTTATATCTAAAAGCATCAGCAAGAGCAATCCAAGAGGCTTCAATGATATTTGGAGATACTCCTACTGTTCCCCAAGTTTCTTTTCCATCTGAAGAAGTAATTAAAACTCGAGGATAAGCTTTTACTCCCAAGTGCTCATTTAAAATTCTTACTTTAAAGTCTTTAAGTTTAACATCTTTTATATAAGGGAAAAACTTTTCTAGTGCCTTTCTTAAAGCCTTATCTAAAGCTTCAACGGGGCCTTTTCCTTCTGCAGCGGTATGCTCTAGTTCATCTTTTACTTTTATTTTTACTGTGGCTTCCGAATAACTTTCTTCATTTTCATTTCTTTTTTCTGTAATTACTCTAAAGCCTTCTAGTTCGAAAAACTTATTTAAAATTCCTAGTTCATTTTTTAAAAGAAGTTCAAAGCTAGCTTCCGCTCCTTCAAATTGATAGCCATAAAATTCCAAATTTTTTATTTTTTCTAAAATAACACTTACCTTTTTATCGTTTTTAGATAGAGGTATTCCAAATTCTTTTGCCTTATTAATAATATTACTTTTTCCAGAAAGTTCAGATATAGTTATTTGTCTTTTATTACCAACTAAGGTTGGATCAATATGTTCATAAGTTTTTGGATTTTTCAAAATAGCTGAAACATGAACCCCAGCCTTATGAGCAAAAGCTCTTTCTCCTACATAAGGTAAGTTTGGAGGATGGGGTTGATTTGAAAGTTCAGAAACTAAGCGCGAAACATAATAAAGTTTTTTAAGATTTTCCTTAGGTATAGCTTCTATATTCATTTTTAAAACTAAGTTAGGAATAATAGAGCATAAATTAGCATTTCCACATCTTTCTCCAATTCCATTTATAGTCCCTTGAACTTGAACAAAACCATGTTTTACTGCTATTAAAGAGTTAACCGTAGCCATATCACTATCATTGTGACAATGAATTCCAAATTGAGGTTTTATATTTTTTTTCTTAAAGTGCTCTAAAACCTCTTTTATAATATTTTCACATTCATACCATAAAGTTCCTCCATTTGTATCAGCCAGAACAAGACAATCTGCCCCAGCTTCCCAAGCAACTTCTAAAACTTTTAAGGCATATTCCTTATTACTTTTAAAACCATCAAAAAAATGCTCGGCATCAAAAAATACTTCTTGAACATGTTTTTTTAGATACTTTATGGTTTGAAAAATCATATCTAAATTTTCTTCTAAAGGAACTTTTAAAGCTTCTTTTACATGAAGATCCCAAGATTTCCCAAAGATAGTAATAACACTTGTTTGAGCTTGTAAAAGCGTTTCAATATTTTTATCCTCTTCTATTTTTATATAAGGTCTTTTAGTAGAAGAAAAAGCTACTATCTTTGCGTTTTTTAATTTCAAATTTTTTACTCTATTAAAGTAATTTAAATCTTTAGGATTAGATCCAGGCCATCCGCCTTCTATATAATGAACTCCCAAGTCATCTAAAGCTTGGGTTATTTTAATTTTATCTTCCAAAGAAAAAGAAATTCCCTTTGCTTGAGCTCCATCTCTTAAGGTCGTATCATAAATATAAACTTTGCTCATTTTTTACACCCTATTTTTTTTGTGGTTTATCAAGTTCAAAAGCTTCATGAAGAACTCTAACAGCTAATTCTGTAAATTTTTCATCAATTACAACCGAAATTTTTATTTCTGAAGTAGAGATCATATAAATATTAATTCCATATTTGGCTAAGGTATTAAAGACTTTACTAGCTACTCCCGCATGAGATCTCATTCCCACGCCTACAACTGAGATTTTTGCAATTTTATCGTCTCTAAGAACATCTTTTGCTCCTATTTCTTGAGCTACTTTTTTTGCTATTTGTTCAGCTTTATCTGCATCATTTTTATCTACGGTAAATGAAATATCTGTAAAACCGTCAGTTGCAACATTTTGAACGATCATATCTACACAAATGTTATTATTACCTAATTCCTCAAATAACTTAGCTGCTATTCCCGGACGATCAGGAACTTTTACTACAGTAAGTCTTGATTCATTTTTATTATGAGCTATTCCTCTTACAAGTACTTTTTCCATAGTATCATCTTCCTCCTTAACCAAAGTCCCTTCATCTTCAGGTTTAAAAGTAGATCTTACTCTAAGAGGCATGTTATATTTCATTGCAAATTCTACACTTCTAATTTGAAGAAC
>DQVG01000103.1 GCA_015661865.1 Desulfurobacteriaceae bacterium | reverse complement strand
TAAAAAATTACAATGCTATTTAAAAAGCATTTTCAAATAAATTTTTTTAAAAAAAGTTGCTGTATTTTTTAAAAAATTTAATAAAATTTTATGTTAAAATATTACTTAAATTTAATGCTAAAGGTATGGTTTTTACAATGAATATAATTGTAACGGGAACAGCTGGTTTTATAGGCTCAAAAGTTGCCGAGTATTTGTTAGAAAAGGATTATTTAGTTATAGGTATAGACAATTTAAATGATTATTATGACGTAAGTTTAAAGCTATTTCGAGTAAATAGATTAAAGAAATATGAAAACTTTATTTTTTATAAAGGAGATATAGAAAATAAAGAATTTTTAGAAGAAATTTTTAAAAAATATAAAATAGATGCTGTTATAAATGAAGCTGCTAGAGCAGGAGTTAGAGCTTCTATAGAGAATCCTTATGTATATATGACCACAAATGCTATCGGAACTTTAAATCTTTTGGAACTTATGGTTAAGTTTGATATAAAAAAGTTTATTTTAGCCTCCACCTCATCCTTGTATGCAGGATCAAAAATGCCTTTTACAGAAGATTTACCTGTAAACACTCCAATTTCACCTTATGCCGCTTCTAAAAAATCTGCGGAAAGTTTGTCATATACATATCACTATTTATACGATATAGATGTCACTATATTTAGATATTTTACAGTTTACGGACCAGCTGGAAGACCCGATATGAGTATATTTAGATTTATATATAAAATACTTAAAGGTGAACCTATTGAAATTTATGGAGATGGAACTCAAAAAAGAGATTTTACCTATATTGACGATATAGCTAGAGGAACTATTTTAGGCCTTAAAGATTTAGGTTATGAAATAATTAATTTAGGCTCGGATAATCCCTATAGTTTAAAAGATGTAATTTCACTAATAGAAAAATATACTCAAAAAAAAGCTAAAATAGTTTATAAAACTTTTCATAAAGCAGATATGAAAGCTACTTGGGCAAATATAGAAAAAGCAAAGAAACTTCTAAGTTGGGAGCCAAAAGTTAACTTAGAAAAAGGAATTGAAAAAACAGTTAATTGGTTTTTAGAAAATTGGGATTTTATAAAAAATATAAAAATTTAAAGAAAATATTACTTAATTTAACTTCTCTGTTAATTCTTAATTTTAATTGGTAGTTTACCAAAATTTATCTTAAATGCAGATAGTTTTTTATTTCATATTCACAAATAAATTTAAGTTTAATATATAATGTTTATTCTTTCTAAAGAAAGATTATAATAAGGGTGTATTAAAAATGAATAAGGGAGGATGAAGATATGAATATAGATAAAATTCAGAAAGATGCAGAATTAAAAATGAAAAAAAGTGTAAATCTTTTAGATGAAGAATTTAGAACTTTAAGAACTTCCAGAGCAACAACAGCTTTAGTAGAAGATATAGTTGTAGATTATTACGGTTCAAAAATGAAATTAAAACAATTAGCTCAAATATCTATACCTGAGCCTAACCAAATTATGCTTCAGGTTTGGGATAATAGCGCTATTCCAAATATAGAAAAAGCTTTAAAAGAATCTGATCTAGGGGCTCAACCCCAAACAGAAGGAAATATTATTAGAATAACCTTGCCTCCTTTAACCGAGCAAAGAAGAAAAGAGCTTGTCAAAAAAGCTGGAAAAATGGCTGAACAAGCAAGAATAGCTATTAGAAATATTCGACACGAAGCTCTAAAAGAATTAGATAAGCTTAAAAAAGAAGGTTTTTCTGAAGATGAAATTAAAAGAGCTAAAAATCAAATAGATAAAATAACTCAAAAATATGTAAAGGAAGTTGATGAGCTTTTAAAAGCTAAAGAAAAAGAAATTTTATCTCTTTAATTTTGATTTTGTCTTTAGTAAAATTGCTGTGTTATAATAAAACTTTAAATTATGTAAAATTTTTGTAAATTTAAAGGGGGTTTTTAAAATGGCACACAAAATTAATTTAGAGCTTTGCATTGGATGTGGAGCTTGTGCTTCCGTATGTCCAACCAATGCTATAGTACCTACCGATGATGAAAAATATACTATTAATGAAAGTGAATGTATAGATTGTGGCGCTTGTGTGGAAGTTTGCCCAACAAATGCTATTACTCAAGAGTAATTAAGAAGGGGGAGGTTTACCCCCTTCTTATTAGTAAACGTACCTCTTACTTTATTATACCTTCGATATAAATTTTATTTTTATCTTCCCGAGAAGATATTATTTCTAACTTATCTTTAATTTTACTTAAAGCTTCTTTATGAATCCAAAACTTTATATAAACTTTTTTATTATCTATATTAACCTGGGTATAATTAATTTGATAAGTATTTAAAAACCGTATAAACTTATTGTAGTTATCTAGAGCATCTTCCTTTTTTAATATTTGCTCCAAATATTTTTTCTTAATCTCCTCACTTAAAAATATAGCTTCATTAAAATCTTTTGAGAAAAGAAGTTTATATTGCTTTTTAAATAAAAGAGTATTAAATTTTGCAGAGCTTTGATAAATTAGGGCAAATATAAGGAAAGTTATACTTATGCATAAAATCATAAAAGAGAAAAGTTTTATATTTTCAAAAAAATAATTTTCCTTTTTTTCTTGAGAAGTTAACTTAATAAACTTTGAACTTTCTTTTAAATTATTTACAATAAAAAACAAAGGATTAGAAACTTTAGGTAAATCAAAATCTTTAGCTTTTCCTCCAATTAAAACTTCTACATTTTCTTTTTCTAAAAGATTTTTTATCTCTTCTTTGGTTAAATTTTCAATCAAATATTTTTTATAATCTATAAACTTACCATTTTCAAATTTAAGAATACTAATTTTTGAATTTCCAATATCAGCTACAATAAAAGAATCTTTTTTCAATAATTTTTTTATTTTATAAAATCCATTAATAATTCCTAGGACATCCAAATAAATATTTTCTAAATCAATTAACTTTTTTAAATTTTCATCTAATAAAGATTTATCAACAAAAAAAATGTGATATATATAATTTTTATTTTCTTTTTCTTTATAAACATAAATAACAAAATCATTTGAGCAAAACTTAACTTTTATTTCTGAGAAAATCAAATTTTTTACTTTTTTTATATCTTTTAGAGGAAATTTTCTTTTAAGGTAAATAGCGTATCTACTAGATATAGCAATTACATTAAAATCATTTAATGTAAAATTTTTTAAAGATTTAAAAAAATCTTGTGTCTTTATAACTTTACCCTCAAAAGTTTTTGTTAAAAAACTTCCTATATCGAGACATTTTCTTGAAAATAATTTAAAAGCCATTTTCTATCCCAGTTATCTTTAAAATAAAAATATAAAAGATTTTTATTTTCAAAATAAATTTCACTAGTCATATTATAATTTACATTTTGAGAAATTAAATTTACATCCAGCCTAAAATAAGAGGGTTTAGTTTTTAAATAAGGATAGATAGCCCAATAAACTTGGGAAGGAAGATGTTTTTGTAATTTTAAAATATCTTTAATAGGTCTTGCTTTAATTATACTTACTACCTCATCTTGAGTTATTTTTTCATCTAAAGCCAAAATTATTTGATAAGGAGCTACATTAATATTAATTTTTTTATTAAATATTCCTATATATTTTAAAAGTTTTTTTACATCTTCTTTTGAGAAATATTTATTTAAAAGTTTTTCTAAATCAAAATAAGTTTTTATTTTATTTAAATTAATTTTTTCATTTTTTATATCAGATATAAAGTTATTATCTTCTATTTCCAAAATATTTAAAAGATTTTCAAAAGCATTTAAATAAAAAGCTTCCTTTTTTAAAGGTAATTTACCATCTTCTGGAAATACATTAATTTTTATTAATATATTATCTACTTTATATACAAAAGTATAATTTGTAAAATCTTCTTTTTGGATATAATTCTTTTTATTATTGATAAAATTTTTAAAAATTTTTATAAAAGAAAAAAGTAAGTGAGTAGATTTTTCAAAATTAAAAAATTTATTTCCTAAATCTTTATTATAATTTTCAAAGTTTAAGTATAATGTTATTGTAGAAATAATGAGGGTGATAATAGATATAATATAAACTAATATCATTTTAGTAGATAAGACTTTAAAATTTTATATATAGGTCCATATGAAGTTAATTTGCTTTCAAAAATATGAAATTCTTTTACTTCCATAGAAAAAAATTCTTTACTTTGATATTCATTTAATAACCTTAAAAACAAATTTTTTCTTTTTAATTTTTTAATTCTAACAAGAGTTAAATGAGGTATAAATTCTTTATCTTCTTTTTTAAAGTTAAGATTAAAACAAGTGTTTTCAATAAAATTTTTAATAGGATGAAAATCTCCTTTTACTTTTATAAATAAAACTTTGGGATTTTGATCATTTGGAAAACACCCTAAAGAATGGAAATTAATTTTAAACTTTGTTAAATTGTGATTTTCCAAAGCATTTTTTAAGATATTTAGATTTTCTTGGGAAATTTCTCCTAAAAACTTTAAAGTTAAATGCAAATTTGAGTTTTCTACCCATTTTCCAAAAATAAAATCTTTTTTCATTAACTCATATCTAAATTTCTCATAACCTGGCCAAGTAACTTTTATACCAATAAAACAACGAGGCATTAATCAAACTCCATTTTAGGCTCTCTGGAAATTAACTTTTCTATCAAAGAATCTAAAGAAGCGTTTTTATAGATAAAGTTATATAAGCTTTCTAAAATAGGCATATATATGTTATGTTTAAGTTTAAACTGATAAACCACTTTTGTAGTAGCTATACCTTCTATTGTATTTTTTCCAAAATAATTATTTAACTCATTTTTAGTGGGAAATCTTTTTAATTTTCCTATTAAATATCCTAAAGAATAATTTCTAGACAGTTTGCTATAAGAACTTAAAACTAAATCTCCCATACCCGAAAGAC
>DQVG01000107.1 GCA_015661865.1 Desulfurobacteriaceae bacterium | reverse complement strand
TTTGCCGTTCAAAATGATCAAATTTATGTTATAGAAGCAAATCCAAGAGCATCTAGAACTGTCCCCTTTGTTAGTAAAGCAGTTGGAGTTCCTTTGGCAAAACTAGCTACAAAGGTTGCTTTAGGAAAATCTATAAAAGATTTAATAAAGGGCTATAATATACAAGTTTTTGAAAATATTGGAGATTCTATAATTTATGAAACTCAAAGCAAAATGTATGCTATAAAAGAGTCAGTTTTTCCTTGGAATAGATTTCCCCAAGAAGATCCTATTTTAGGGCCAGAAATGAAATCTACAGGAGAAGTTATGGGAATAGATAAAGATCTAGGCTTAGCTTTCTATAAATCTCAACTTGCAGCAGGTTTTAAATTACCAAAGTCAGGTACAGTTTTTATTTCTGTTAAAGATAAAGATAAACCAAAAGTTATAAATATAGCTAAAAAATTGGTAGATCTAGGATTTAAATTAGTAGCTACCCAGGGAACTTACAAATTTTTAAAGGAACATGGAATTGAAGTTGAAAAAGTTTATAAAGTCTATGAAGGGCAAAGACCAAATATTTTAGATTTAATAAAAAATAAAGAAATTCACTTAATAATAAATACTCCCTCCGGAAAAACTGCCCAAAAAGATGCTATTTCCATAAGAAGATTGGCTGTTAACTATAATATTCCATACTACACTACTATACGAAGTGCTCAAATGGTAGTTTTAGCGATAGAAAGTTTAAAAACAAAGAAATTAAAAGTTTATGCTCTTCAAGATATAAATAAGTCTTAATGATCTATACTAATTTTGATCAAATAAAAATTAGAAAATAAAAAAAATTAAGCTTTTATAATAAGAGGTTTAATATGTCACTAAAAGGGGAAATTAGAGTTTCTTCAGATAAATCTATATCTCATAGAAGTATAATGTTAGCTTCTTTAGCTAAAGGAAAAACAAAAATAAGTAATTTTTTATTTGCTGAAGATACTTTACATACTATATTGGCTTTTTTAAAACTTGGAGCAAAAATTCAGATTTTTTACAGAGATAAAGAAATTTCCTTAAAAGATACTTTTTCTTTATTAAAAATTAATCCTTTATCTCTTGAAAGGGAAACTTATATAGTAGTTGAGGGTTTAAATAAAAATATAAGTGAACCTGATGATGTTTTATATTTAGGAAATTCTGGAACCACAACTCGCCTTCTTGCGGGAATCTTAGCTGGAGGAGTGAAATATAGCGTTTTAACTGGAGATGCTTCTTTAAGAAACCGACCCATGAAAAGAATAAAAATTCCCTTAGAAAGTATGGGAGCAAAGGTATATTTAAGGAAAGATAATTATCTACCTATGACCATAATTGGGAAAAATTTAAAGGGTATTTCTTATAAGTCCCCAGTAGCTTCTGCTCAAGTAAAATCTTGTATTTTATTAGCTGGTCTCTTTACAAAAGATAAAATCAAAGTTATAGAACCTGTAAAATCTAGAGATCATACTGAGCGTCTTTTAAGATTTTTAGAAGTAAGTATAAAAGAAGATCCTAAAATAGAAGATAAAGTTTTTATAGAAATTTACAAAAATAAAGATGTAGAAAAATATTTTGAGATTATTAATCAAATTTTTTCTAAGGAAAATAAAGTTTGCTTAGGGGAAAAAAGAAATTTAATTTCGGATAAAGAAATTTTTATTCCTGCAGATATTTCCTCAGCTGCCTTTTTCATAGTAGGGGCTCTTTTAATAGAAGGATCTAAGATTACTTTAAAAGATGTTCTTTTAAATCCAACACGAACTGGAATAATAGATGTTCTTTTAAAAATGAATGCAGATATTTCTTTTGATAATGTAAGAGTAGAAAATGGGGAAATTGTAGGGGATTTAAAAGTTAGATATACCCCAAATCTAAAACCTATAGAAATAAGAGGCTCTTTAATTCCTCGACTTATAGATGAAATTCCTATTCTTTCTTTACTTATGATTTTTGCAAAGGGTAAAAGTAAAGTAAAAGATGCAAAAGAGCTTCGGGTAAAGGAAAGTGATAGAATTTCTTTAATTTGCGAAAACTTAAAAAAATTTGGAGTAAATATAGAAGAATTTGAAGATGGTTTTGAAGTAGAAGGATTATCCAAAGAAGATATTTTAAAAAATATAGAAAATAAAAAGATCTTTATTCAAACTTTTTTAGATCATCGAATTGCAATGACTTTTAAAATTTTAGAAAAGGTTTTAAATAAAAAATTTGAATTTGAAAATGAAGATTGTATAAAAACATCTTTTCCTTCTTTTAATTATTATTTGGATATCCTAGAAAATTCAGGAGGAGAAAAGAATAATGAGTGATTTTAAAGCTTTGGGAAAAAAGGTTGATTATGAGTTTTCCTATAATCCAAATTTGTTAGAAAAGTTTGAAAATAGATTTCCCGGAAAGATATATTGGGTATCTTTTAACTGTCCGGAATTTACAACATTATGCCCGGTAACCGGTCAACCTGACTTTGCAACGATATATATTCAATATATTCCAGATAAATTTTTAGTGGAAAGTAAAAGTTTAAAACTTTATTTATTCTCTTTTAGAAATTCTAAGGCATTTCATGAAGATACCGTAAATATAATAGCTGATGATTTATTTAACACTTTAAATCCATTTTACTTGGAGGTATATGGGGAATTTAACCCAAGGGGGGGGATTTCTATAGACCCATATGTTCAAAGATATAGAAAAGGTATTTCCTGGGTAGAGGAGTTAGCAAAAAAACGTTTTATTCATCATCGTCCTATAAGCTTGCCTTCTATAAAGAATAATAGAGGTTAAGTTTGTTTCAAATTATACTAGAAAAAATACTTCCCTTATATATATTAATTTTTTCCGGATACATTTTTGGAAAAAGGAGAAAATATGATCTATCTTATATATCGGATGTAGTTTTTTATTTACTTGCTCCTATTTTGGTATTTATTTCCGTTTATAAACTAAGTTTAAATTCTAATCTAATTTTAAAGCTAGTTTTTGCAAATACTTTTTATGTACTTTCAAGTTTAGCTATTTTAAGTTTTATCTTTTACAAGGCCGATAAAAGAAATTACAAAGCTATTAGTTTATCTTTAACCTTTTCTAATGTAGCTTATTTAGGATTACCTTTAATCTTTTTTCTTTATGGAGACAAAGGCCTTGAAATTGCAGTTATAAATTTTTTAGTAATATCTTTTTTACACTTTAGCTTAGGAATATATTATCTTTCAGGAAATTTTAAAGAGCTTATATCGATCCCTTTTTTGTATACCTTTATTTTAGCTATTATATTTAAAAAACTAAAAATTTCATTATCAAGCTCTTTAATTAACTTTATGGAGCTAACCGGAAAATCTTCTTTACCCTTAATGCTTGTAAGTTTGGGAACTAGATTGGCTTCTATTTCCTTTGAGGATATTTTTAAAGGCCTTATATATACCTTATTAAAGTTCATAATAAATTTTTTCTTACTTATTTTAAGTGCAAAATTATTTTCCTTAAAAGGTTTGGAATTTTATGTTTTTGTTCTTCAAAATATTTTACCTAGTGCTATTTTAAATTATGTTTTTTGTGAAAAATATAATAAAAATCCAAATCTGGTTTCATCTATCATTTTATTTTCCACTGTGTTTTCTTTAATATACATACCTTTAGTAATAATTTTATTAAGGAAACTATTTTAAAATTTCAGTTTTTTGTAATTTTTATATAAAATTTTATATAATTTCTTGACAATTTTTTTTATACTTTTATATTTAAAACAATAAAGGGTTTTACATTTTTATATAAGGAGGTTAATATGGCTAGAGGAAGAAAAGGCGGAAAAAAAAGCAATAAAGTAATTAGATTGAGCCTTCCAAAAAAAATTTATTACATTTTATATGGGGTAGCAGGTAATAATGAACAAAAACTTAATAAACTTATAAGAAATATAATTGAAGAAAGATTAGAGTATTCAACAATTGGCGAGTTAGAGGAACTTTTAGAAGGTAAAACAAAAAATATTGAATTTGAAGAAATTGAACCTGAACCCGAAACTGAAGTAGAAGAAAATGTAGAGCAATAAATTTACCCCGCCCCTCAAAGGCGGGGATGAATTTAAAAAACTAATTCTTTTTACATAAAACTTTATCAACTATAATTTTTATATTACCTACTCGTTTAATTTTTATATCGATTTCTTTTATTTGCCCATTTTTATTATACGAATATTTTATTATTTTTTCTAAATCTCTAATTTGAGCTTCTCTTGGATAGTTAACTACTACTATTTTGTTTTCTTTAAATCCAATTAAAGTATCTTTTATTAACTTAGCATTTTTTAACTTTTGAACTTCTAAATATCCAATTAAATCTTTACCAGAAACATCCACACATATACTTTTTCCAATACATAAAGCAAAAGATGGTTCATTGATGGTTTTATCAAATACTTTTTGATTATATTTATCATAAATAGATATTTTAAAGTTTTTGGGGAAATACTCTATATATATATATCCCGAAAATTGTTCTTTTTTTACTTTTTTAGGACTGTAATAATTAGCTATCAACTTACCGGTCAATATATAAGAAGCGCAATATCTATTTTTATCCCAATTTATAATTTCTGTTAAGGTAACTTTATGTTGCGGTTTAAGTTTCTTTTTAGAAGTTGAATTCGTTATTGTAGAATTATTTATTTTTTTATTTTTATTTAAAAAATTAATTTTATTAAGGAGAGTACATCCAAATAAATTAATAGTTAAAATAACAA
>DQVG01000113.1 GCA_015661865.1 Desulfurobacteriaceae bacterium | reverse complement strand
CTAATCTTTTCTTTTTCAGGATTTTGATTAGCTTTTAACTTTTCCCAAATTTCCTCGTCATTAATAAAATCTTGTCCATTATTTAAAAATTTTTCAATTTCCTCTTCTTTTATACGGCTTTTCATCCAATTTGTAATATTTATCATAATTTCCCCCAAGCATGCTTTATAATTAATAATATAATAAAATTTAAATTTTTAAATAGATATTTAAAATAATAAAATAATTAAAAAACAAAGATAACTTTAGGTAAGGGATAAAATGGGAAAGTTTTTTAAAAAAAGATATATCGGGATGTCTCTATCTGACTTTCTATCTGAAAAAGAGCAGGAGGAAAAAAAGAAAAAAATTTTGGAAGAAAAATATAAATCTCCTAAATATGCTCCTAATATAGAAAAGGGAGATAAAGGAATTTCTTTAAAAGATATATTAAATAAAAGACGTCAATCTAAATACGTTTCAGAAAAAACTCACTACTATATAGGTAAAGTAACTTCGCCTTTTGGAATAAAAGGGGAAGTTAAAATCATTCCAAAAAGTGATATTTTTGAAAAGCAAATAGCAGATATTTTAGAAAAAGAAGAAAAGTTAACGTTTTATAAAGGTCAAGATAAGATTAGTCTTACTCCTATAGACATAAAACCTCATAAATCTGGTTATATTTTTAAATTTAAAGAAATTAACGATCGAAATAAGGCTGAAGATTTAAGAAACTATGAGCTTTGGATAGAAAAGGAAAAAGCTTCTAAATTAGATAAAGATGAATATTATGTAGATGAGCTTATAGGTTTTAAATGTATTGATGAGAAAAAAGGGGAAATTGGAATTTTAAAAGAAGTTATGTTTCAACCATCTGCAGATGTTTTACTTATTGAGACTAAAGATAAAAAAGAAATTTTAGTCCCTTTTATTAAAGAATTTGTAAAGGATGTGGATAAGGAAAATAAGGTAATTTATCTATCTTTAATAGATGGCTTTTTACCTTAAATTCTTTTTTATTAGAAACCCTTATATATACAACAATTTTTTAATCTTATAGTTCAAAATAAACCTTCTTGATAAAAAAAATTTTTAGGAGGTTTTCTTAGTTAACTTTTACCAATATATCAATTTGATAGAATATACCCCAAAAGTTTACAAAATGAAAGATTATTTAAAAAAAATTAATTTTTATTTAAGAGAAAATATAAAAGAATTTTATTTTGAAATTGCAAAAATATCAGGGAATCGCTGGCAATACATTTTTGGTTTTGGAAATAAAGAAATAATATTTTATTTTACTTATAAGCTTAAAATAAATAATAAGTTCGGAATTATCTTACATACAAATCAAATTTTAGATGAACAAGTTTTAAACTCTATTAAGGAGGAACTTAAATGGCTGGACATTCAAAGTGGGCAAATATTAGACATAGAAAGGCAGCTCAAGATGCTAAAAGAGGAAGAATTTTTTCAAAATTAGCTAGAGAGATTATGGTTGCGGCTCGTTTAGGGGGGGGAGATCCAGATAAAAATCCTCGTCTAAGAATGGCTATAGAGAGAGCTAGAAGATTTAATATGCCCAAAGAAAGAATAGAAACTGCTATAAAAAAAGGAACCGGAGAAATTGCATCTGAAAATTTTGAGGAAATAACCTATGAAGGCTATGGTCCTGGAGGAGTAGCTATAATTGTAAACTGCATTACGGATAACAGAAATAGAACAGCTTCGGAAATAAGGCATATTTTTTCAAAATATGGAGGTAACTTAGGAACCTCAGGTTGTGTATCTTGGATGTTTGAAAAAAAAGGAGTAATCGTTATTCCAAGTGAAGGTTTAAATGAAGATGAGATTTTGGAAATTGTATTAGATGCAGGAGCCGAAGATCTAAAGGCAGAAGAAGGAAATTTTATTGTTTATACAGAGCCTGAAAATTTAGAAACTGTGAAAAAAACTTTAGAAGAAAAAGGTATCAAATATACCGAAGCTAAAGTGGACTTAATACCCCAAAACGTTGTAAAAGTTTCTGGAGAAAATGCTGAAAAAGTTTTAAAACTTCTTAATGCATTAGATGATCACGATGATGTTCAGGAAGTATATTCAAATGCAGACTTTCCTGAGGAGATTTTGAAAAATGCGTAAATTTTTTTTACTATGCGCAACCTTTTTTAGTTTTTTTTCTATAAGTTTTTCAAAATCTTTAAATATTGAAGAAGCTTATAAAAAAGATAAAGCTTTTTTAAAAGAAATAAATTTTGATACTTTAAATGTATTTTCTGTCCTAAATACTGTAAAAATATCAAAAAAAAATGAAAAATTAGATCAAAATTTAAAAATAAAAAAATATAGCTATAATGGAGAGGATAGCAATATAAAAATAAATTGGAGTTTACCTATTCCTTACTCCAGACCCGAAGTTAGATTTTTTATAAGTTACTATCAAAAACATCCTCAAGAAATAATATCTTCCTTAAAACGCGCTCAACCTTATTTTAAAACTATTTTAAAAATAGTTCGGGAACATGGTCTTCCTGATGAAATAGCTTTTTTACCTATTGTAGAAAGTAAATTTAGAATAAAAGCTAAGTCCTTTGCTGGAGCGGCAGGTCTTTGGCAACTTATGCCTACAACAGCAAGATATTTAGGGTTAAAAGTTAAAAGATACTATGATGAAAGATACGATATTGTTAAATCTACCCATGCAGCCTGTAGATATCTTAAATATCTATATAATATATTTGGGGATTGGGATTTAGCCATAGCAGCTTATAATTCTGGTCCAGCTACAATAAAAAGACAACTTAAAAAAGTATCTTATGAAAAAAATGTTTGGGCTTTAAATAAGCTACCCTTGGAAACTCAGGAGTACGTCCCTGAGTTTTATGCTATTTTAACTTTAATAAAATATGCCCATCTTTATGGTTTAAAATTACCAAAGAAATTTGAGTCAGTCCCTGATATAAAATATGAAGTGAAGATAAGAACTACTTTAAAAGATATTTCAAAACTCTTTAAACTACCTTATTCAAAACTTCTTATTTATAATGCAGCTTATATAAAAGGTATAATTCCTAAGAATCATATTATATATTTAACCAAAGAAATATCCCAAGTATTACCTTCTTATGGAATAATAAAAAAAGATTCTAGAAATATATATATATACTATAAGGTAAAAAAAGGAGACTCTCTTTGGAAGATAGCTAGAAAATTTGGTATTAGTGTACGATATTTGAAAAAAATTAATTATTTAAAATCCTATAGATTAAAACCCGGTCAAACTCTACTTATATTTTGGATCAGAAAACAAACATCCCTTTCTTAAAAGTTTTTTTTCTTTGAGGAAAATATGAAATATTACCTTATTGGCATAAGCGGCATTGGTATGTCGGCTTTGGCATTTATGCTAAAAGATTTGGGTTATGAGGTTATTGGTAGTACTAAAGAGAAAAACTATATTTGTTCTCTTTTAGAAGAAAATGGAATAAAAGTAATCTATGGCCACAAAGAGGATAATATAACGAAAGATATAGATTTTGTAGTCTACTCAAGTGCTATAAAAAAAGATCATATAGAGCTAAAAAGAGCCAAAAGATTATCTTTGGCTTTACTTCATAGAAGTGATCTTCTTAAGGATTTAATAAACTTACATAAGAAAAATATACTGGTTACTGGAACTCATGGAAAAACTACGACCACAAGCTTAATAAGTTATATATTTTATAAAGCTAAAAGAAATTTTAGTAGTTATATAGGTGGTCTTGTAGATTTTTTAAATAAAAAAAATGCAATTTTGGATAAATCTTTTGAAATGATAATCTGTGAAGCTGATGAAAGTGATAAATCTTTTTTAAAATACAATCCTTATTATACTGTTATTACTAATATAGATGAAGATCACCTAGATTTTTACTTATCAAAGGAAAATATAAAAAAAACTTTTTTAAAATTTATAAATTCCACAAATACTTTTGGAAAAATCTTTTTAAGTTTAGAAAATTCCTTTTTAGATGAAAATTTTTTAAAGAATATAAAAAGAAAATTTGTTTATATTTCTAAAGATTTTAATGAAAAGCTCTTATCTAATAAATATCTAGATTATATCTTATCTTATCAACAAAAAAATAAAGAAATTTATCTTTACAAAAACAATAAACTTTTATTTTCTTATAAATTAAATCTTCCAGGAAAGCATAATATTTTAAACTCTATTTTAGCTGCAGCGGTAGCTTTGGAAAATAATATACCTATATCTACAATAAAGGAAGCTTTTTTAAATTTTAAAAATGCAAAAAGGCGTTTAGAAGTAATTTTTAAAGATGAAAATATGGATATTACATTAATAGATGACTATGCCCATCATCCAAAGGAGCTACAAGCAACTTTTGAAGCTCTTTTAGAACTATTTAAAAATAAAAATATATTTGTTATTTTTCAACCTCATAGATATTCAAGATTTTATAAACTACAAAACGATTTTTTAAAGGTTTTAGAAAAATATAAAAAATATATAAATATATTTATTACAGATGTTTATAGTGCCGGAGAAAGTTTAAAAGAATTTAATATTAACATAAAAGAAATTGCCGAAAAATTAAATATAAAATATATCACCCATCCAAATCAAATTCCAATAAAGCCAAGTAGCGTTTATGCAAGTATTGGAGCTGGAGATATTTATAAATGGTTGCTTGAGTTAAAGCAAAAGATTTTATTAAGGAAGTTTTAGGGTAAAATAGTTTTTCAAAAATTACTAAATTTTAACCGAGGTTAAAATGGACTTAAACGGGAAAGTCGTTTTACTGACCGGGGGAACCGGAAGTTTTGGAAAAAAATTTTGTGAATATGTTTTTAAAAATTATAAAATTAAAAAACTCATTATATTTTCAAGAGATGAATATAAGCATTATCAAATGAGTAAAATTTTTCCTCAGAATAAATATCCCATAAGATTTTTTTTAGGAGATATCAGAGATAAAGACAGATTATATAGGGCCTTTGAAGGGGTTGATATTATTGTTCATGCTGCAGCTTTGAAGCATGTTCCTATTTGTGAATACAATCCTTTTGAAGCGGTGAAAACCAATATAATAGGAGCTCAAAACATTGTTGAGGCTGCCATAGATAAAGGCGTTAAAAAAGTTGTCGCTTTATCTACGGACAAGGCTGTTTCTCCTGTAAATCTTTACGGAGCTACTAAACTTGTTATGGAAAAAATATTTATTTCGGGAAATGTATATGTAGGATCCAAAGAAACCAGTTTTAGCGTAGTAAGATATGGAAATGTAATAGGAAGTAGAGGAAGTGTTATCCCATTTTTTATATCCTTATTAAAACAAGGGGTGGATGAACTTCCTATAACAGATAAAAGAATGACTAGGTTTTGGATATCTTTAAAGGAAGGAATAAAACTAGTCATTCATGCAATAGAAAAGGCTGTAGGGGGTGAGATATTTGTACCAAAAATTCCATCTTGTCGTATAGTTGATCTTGCAGAAAGTTTAGTGGAAATGTTTGCAGAAGATAGAAATATAAAATTTAAGGAAATAGGAATACGACCTGGGGAAAAGCTGCATGAAACTTTAATAAATGAAGAGGAAAGCCGAAATACTTTGGAGGATAAGGATAAATTTATAATCCTACCTTATAATGAATTTATAAATAGAGAAAAATACAAAGTATATGAAAATCTTAAAAAAGTAAAGGAAAATTTTATATATAGAAGTGATTTAAATAAACCTTATTTAACAAAAGAAGAAATAAAAAGGAAAATAAAAGCTTTACTTCCAGAAATTGATTTTGTTAATTCCTTTTAAGAGGAAAGTTATGCTTCCAAAAGAACTTTTAGAATTTATCTGTTGTCCTAAATGTAAAAAAGATTTGTTTTATGATAAAGAGCGCAATATTTTAATTTGTGAAAACTGTAAAGTATTTTACAAAGTAGTAGATGATATTCCAATTCTCCT
>DQVG01000093.1 GCA_015661865.1 Desulfurobacteriaceae bacterium | reverse complement strand
TTTTCATTTAAAAAGTTTTCATTTATTACAAAACAAAGTCTATTTTTTATTTCAAAATTTATATCTGATAGTTCCTTTACTATTTCTATTTTAGGAAAATTCGAATATTTAAAACCTTCTAAAATTACCCAATCATAGGAAAAAAAGTACTTAAAGATAATATAATTTAAACTTTCAGTTTGATTAAAGTGCTTTATAATTTTTTTCTTTTTTTCAATAAGTATTTCTTCTGGAGAAATTAAAGCTATATCAGCTCCGGAATTTAAAAATTTTGTTGTATCCTTAGCGGTATCTTTATTTACTATATCTTTATGGTGGGTAGATTTTATAACTGCAAAACTTTGATTTTGAGATTTTAAATAATCTAAAAACTTTAATATAAAAGTAGTTTTTCCCACATTATGATAACCAGATACACAAAAAAATTTCATAGTAAACTCCTATTTAAATAATTTTTATAAGCTTTTATCATTTCCTCAAAAGTAAAAATATCTGGCTTAATTATAAAGTTAGAAGGTACATACTTTCTTACTTCTTTTGCTGTTACATCCCCAATAACTAAAAAGTGAGTTTTATTTTTTAATAAAAATTTTAAAAGTTTATTTTCTAAAAGAGCCTGGAAAGTAGAAGGACTTGTTAAGGTAACTGCCTGAGAGGTTAAAACTAAATTTTTTTCTTCTTCACTTAACTTCCGTATTTTTGTTTGGTATAAATCTAATTTTACTATATTTATTTTTTTATCTTTTAAAATATCAAAAAGAACTTTTCTCCTTTTTTTGGGACCTGGAGCTAAAATACTTTTTATGTTATACTTTAAAAGTAAATTTGCTAAATCTTCTCCCTGAAATTTTTTAGGTAAAGGAGCTAAATTTATATTAATGGAGTATTTTTCTAAATAATTTTTTAAACTAGATTGAGTCTCCTTTCCTACACAAAAAACAATCTTAGCCTTCTTTAAAATATCTCTTAAAAATTTTTCTTCAAAAAAAAAATCTTACTCCAGTTTTAGAAGAAAATACTATAGCTTCAAAATTTTCTTTTAAAACAGGGATATTTAATTTTTCAAATTCAATTAAAGGAATACCAAGAAATTCAAATCCATATTTTTCCACAATTTTTTTTGCGCTATCTAACTCTTCTTTTGCTCTTGTAACCCAAATTCTTTTCATCATTTTAAATAAGACTACTTTCCTTTTTCATATATATTTTGTAAAATCTCCTTTCCTCCCTTATTTAAAAGAGAGTCTGCCAATTTTTCTCCAAGCTTTTGAGCCTTAGAAATTTCTCCTTCTATAGTATCTAATAAAAATACTTTTCCCTCTAAATCTGCAATAAAAGCTTTTGCCTTAATAGTACCTTTTTCTAAATTGGTTTGAGCGTGACAACCTAAAGGAACTTGACATCCTCCTTCCACTTTTTCTAAAAAAGCTCTTTCTAAAAGAGACTCATAATAAGACTTTTTATCATTGATATGCTCAATATACTTTAAAGTTTCTTTATCTCCTACCCGGGTTTCTATTCCTAATATTCCCTGGCAAATTGCAGGAATAAAAATTTCTGTAGGTAAATAAGCTGTAATTTCATCTTCTAAACCCAACCTTTTAAGGCCTGCACCTGCTAAAATAATTGCATCATACTGACCTTCTTTTAATTTTCTTAATCTTGTATCTACATTTCCTCTTAGATCTTTAATAATAAGATCTTTTCTATATTTTTTTAAAAGAGCTTTTCTTCTTAAAGAAGAAGTTCCAACTATAGCATTTTTTGGTAAAAGATCTAAAGGATTTTTTATAAAGCTAATATCTTTTTCCTTTTTTATCTTTTCTAAAATATCTTTCCTAATAATTAAAGCGTCCCTAGGATCTTCTCTTTTTGAAACAACCGAAATTTCCAAATTTTCAGGGAGTTGAGTAGGTACATCTTTCATAGAATGAACTGCTAAATCTGCCCGGTTATCTAAAAGAGCTTCTTCTATTTCTTTTGTAAATAAACCTTTTCCCCCAATTTTAGCTAAAGGAACATCTAATATCTTGTCTCCTTTAGTTACAATTTTTACAAGCTCAATGTTTATATCTGGATATTTTTCTTTAATAAGTTTAGCAATATAATTAGCTTGCCACAAAGCTAATTTACTTTTTCTTGTAGCAATTCTTAAGGTTTTCATTTTTTTCTCCTTGTTTATTAAACTTTAACAGGTGAAAATATAAGCTAATTTTACTTTTTAACTTCATTTTAACATAAATCTTTATTATATTTTGGAACTCAAGGATATATATTTATTTTCAAAAATTATTAAATGATCAAGTAGCTTTACATCTAAAGTTTCTAATAAAAACTTTAATTTTTTAGTAAAAAGAATATCTTCTTTACTTGGATTTAAGTTTCCAGAAGGATGAGAGTGAAAAAATATAACATAACTTGCATCAAGTTTAAGAGCGTATTTTAATACTATCTTTGGATTTATAAATATATTATCTTTATCTCCCTCAAAAAATACTTTTATTCCTATAAGATGAAAAATTTTATCTAAAAATAAACATCCGGCAATTTCATTATTTGAAAATCCATATTCCTGAATTATCTTAAAAGCTTCTTTTGAAGTTCTTATTTTTCTTTTTTTCTGATTTCCCAAAAAAACTCTTTTGCCTATTTCAAAAGCCCCCAGTATACAAGCAGCTTTGGCTATACCAATTCCAAAATAGTTAGTTAACTCTTTTATATTGACTTGAGATAAATTTTTTAAATTTCCAAATTCTTCAAGTAGAAGGTGAGCCAGCTCCAAAACGTGTTTATCTTTTGATCCGGTTTTTAAAAGAAGAGCAAGAAGCTCGGCATCTGATAAAGATTTTACGCCGAGCTTCAAAAGTTTTTCGCGGGGAAGCTCATAGGATGTTTTATTTATTTTCTTGTGCAAGTTCTTTTTCCAAAGCGTTTAATTTCTTAGCTAATCTGGATTGACGTCTTGCAGCTTCGTTTTTGTGAATTATCCCTCTTACTGCTGCTCTTTGAATGATTTTTGAGCATAAAATAAATTGCTGTCTTGCTTCTTCCAATTTTTTTTCTTCTATAAGCTTTAAAAGCTTTTTGCTTTCGGTTCTCATTCTTGAAACATACATACGATTTCTAAGTCTTCTTTTTTTATTTTGTCTTAGTCTCTTTTTTGCCGATTTTGTATTTGGCATATTTAATTCCTCCTTATTTTTAGATAAATTTTGCAACTTAAATTTTACAAAAATTTTTCAAAAAGTAATTTGAGTTATAATATTTTTTAAAATTTTTATTTTTGGAGGTTAGTTAATATGTTTGGTTTTTTCAAAGGTAACAAAGGAGGAGGTTTCCCAGGCTTTGGAGGTTTGGGAGGTTTTGGTGGATTTAATTTTCAACAATTATTTCAAATGGCTCAAGAAATTCAAAGAGAACTTGAAAGAATAAAAAATGAACTTGAAAATATGGAATTTGAAATAGAGGAAAGTGGAGTAAAAGTAATTGCAAAAGGTTCTGGAGATATTGTAAAAATTGAAATTATTGATGAATCTCTTTTATCTCCAGAAAACAAAGAAAGATTATGTGAAGCTATAAAAGTTGCAGCAAATAAAGCTTTAGAAAAAGGAAGAGAAACCGTTGCTCAAGGATTACAAAAGCTAGCTCAAAAGTATGGAATAGATCCTAATATGCTTTCTAATATGCAATAAAAACGACATTACCTTTAAAAAAATGAGGTAAAAAAATTGAATACAAGTTTTATAGTTCAAGAAATAATAAACGGAATTTCTCTAGGGGCCTTATATGCTCTTATCGCCGTTGGGTATACTATGGTCTATGGAGTTATTCGTCTTATTAACTTTGCCCACGGCGATATTATGATGGTAGGCTGTTTTATAGCCTACTTTTTACTTTTAAAACTTAAATTACCTTGGATAATAGCTCTGGTTCTTGCCGCTATCCTTACAGGTTTTGTAGGAATTTTAATAGATAAAATAGCTTATAAACCTCTTCGGGATAGAGGAGCAGCAAGAATTATAAATTTAATTACTGCAGTTGGAGTATCTTTCTTTTTAGAATCCTTATTTGTAGTTGTTCTTGGAGGAATTCCAAGAGCTTTTCCGGTTCCTGATATTTTTAATAAGGAAATAGTTTTTGGGGATGTTCATTTATCCTCAGCTACTATAGCAACTATTATTATAGGGCTTATAAGCGTAGGCATTCTTTTTTATATTGTTTATAAAACAAAAATTGGAATGGCAATGAGAGCTATTTCTGTAGATTTTGAAACCACTAAACTTATGGGAGTAGATGTAGATAAAATAGTATCTTTTACCTTCTTTATAGGCTCGGCCTTAGCCGCAATATCTGGATTTATGTGGGCGGTTCAATTTCCTTCTATAGACCCTTATATGGGAATTATTCCCGGGATAAAAGCTTTCGTTGCGGCTGTATTTGGAGGTATTGGTAGCGTAATTGGAGCTGTAGTTGGGGGATTTATAATAGGAATTTTGGAAATTATTATTGCCGGTTTTTTCCCAAGTATAGCCGAATATAGAGACGCTATTATATTTTTAATATTAATCCTTACTCTTCTTATTAAACCTACCGGACTCTTTGGAGAAAAACTAGAGGAAAAGGTATAAAAAATGAATTGGTATTTAAGAGTAAGAAGTTTTTTTAAAAAGAAATTTCCAAATAATAAATTTCTTCATAGATATTTTGGGCTTATAGCTTTTATTTTAATTGGAATTATAAGCCTATTTATAGGAGATCATGTAAATGAGTTTTGGCAAAGATTAATTATCTTAAGTGCTATTTACGTAGTTATGGCGGTAGGTTATAACTTTAGTAATGGAGTTGCAGGTCAGTTTTCTTTAGACCCTAACGCCTATGCTGCTATAGGAGCTTATATAGCAGCTCTTTTAACTATGTCTCCGGAAACCAAGGAAAATGTTTTTATATTAGAACCTGTAATGAAGCCCTTTGATAAAATCCAACTTCCTTTTTTATTAGCTACAATTATTGGGGGAATTGCAGCAGCTTTCTCAGCTTTTTTAATAGGAATTCCTTCTTTTAGAGTAAGAGGAGATTATCTTGCTATTATTACCTTTGGTTTTGGGGAAATAATTAATGTTATTACAAATAATTGGATATCTTTAACTAATGGAGCTTTAGGGTTAAAAGGAATTCCCGAATATACTACCTTAGCTTGGGCTATCGGATGGGCTATCTTTAGTGTATTTTTCTTGTGGCATTTAACAAATTCTCAAGTGGGTCGGATATTAAAATCCATTAGAGAAGATGAGGTAGCTGCCGAAGCTACAGGGATAAATGTATTTAGATGGAAATTATTTGCTTTTACTTTATCTGGATTTTTCATAGGAATAGGTGGAGCTTTATTTGCTCACTACCTTACAACTATATCTCCTCAAGTTTTTACTTTCTTTTTAACCTTTAATTTACTTATAATCATTTTAATTGGTGGTCTTGG
>DQVG01000059.1 GCA_015661865.1 Desulfurobacteriaceae bacterium | reverse complement strand
TTTTGGAAATGAAAAATATTCTTTTGAGGAGCTCTTAAAAAAAGCAAAGTTGGCTCTTTTATATAAAGATAAAATAGTAAAACCTTGCCCGAAATGTAATTCTTATTTAGTTATCCGCGAAGGTAAATTTGGAAAATTTTTAGGATGTTTAAATTATCCTAAATGTAAATATACGGAAAAGTATGATGAAACTAAGACTTCTCAAGAAAAAAGATAAAGTTTATTATTATTTAAAAAAAATCAAATTATGTCCTTATGGATATACTCAAGTTATTTTATCTCCCCCCATATTTAAAGGACATCCTATGCCAAATATATTTTGGCTGGTTTGTCCTTACCTTTTAAAGCAAGTTTCTTATTTGGAAGAAAAGGGATATATAAAAAAATTTGAAGAAAAATTAAAAAACGATCCTTTATTTTTAGAAAACTATATACTTGCTCATGAAGAGGAAAAAAGAATAAGAAAAAAGCTAATTGATTTATATTTTAAAGAAGAATTTAACAATTTAAAAGAAAAAGAAAAAAAAGTTTTAATTGAAAGTGGAATTGGAGGAATAAAATCTTATTTTGGAGTAAAGTGCTTGCATCTTCATTTAGCTTCCTTTTTAGGAGGTATTAAAAATCCTATAGGATTAGAAGTTTTTCTATCCTTAAAACAAACTTATTGTTCAGATATAAATTGTTCTAATTTTTCTTTATAAATTATTTAAAAAAGTATAATTATTACTCCACACTTTATTTAAGGAGACTTTAAAAGTGATAAGTCCTTATAGACCTAACAGTTTAAAAGATTATTTAGTTTTCTTTTTACCTGAAATAAGCATTACTATAATTTTGACCTTGGTAATTTACTTTATTTTTAAGTTTTCAGATATAAGTACTCCTTTTGTGATTTCTACATTTTTTGCAATCTTCTTTCATCCATTATATGATTTTTTAAGGAAATTTAAAATTCCAGCTTCCTTAGCAGCTATATTGATAGTACTTCTAATCTTAGCTTTAGTTATACTAGCTTTTGCTGTTGTAATACCAGCTTTTTATTCTCAATTTTTAGATTTTTTAAATTTTATTCCTAAGATAGTAGAAAAAATTAATACTTATTTTGTTCATATCCAAAAATATTTTGGTTCAAAAATGAAACTTACTTTAGATAAAGAGTACATACTTTCCCAGATTATTGCTAATTTACAGACCATCATAAAAGAACCTAACCTTTACATTTTCTCAGGTTTATTTAAAGGTGTAAAATCTATTTTTTCGATAGTTATCAATATTGCAATTATTCCTTTAATAACTTATTATCTGATAAAAGATGGAGTTTCTATCTTACCTAAAATTCTCAGGGCCATCCCACCTAGATTTAGAGCTTCTATAGAAGAGTTAATTTTAGATATTGTAGATAGCATCAATGGATATATAAAAGGGCAGGTATTTATTGCTTTTTTAGTAGGGACATATATAGGTGTTGGACTTAGTATTATAGGTTTAAAGTATGCCCTTATGATTGGGGTAATTTCAGGTATATTTAATTTAGTCCCTTTCTTAGGTTTTTGGAGTGGTTTTATATCCGCCTTGCTTGTTGCTTTAGTGGATGGATCTGTAGATAAAATTTTGGGGGTATGTATAGTATTTTTTACAGAAGTTCTTTTAGAAAATTTAATTTCTCCTATAATAATAAGTAGAAATGTAGGAGTTCACCCAGTAATTGCTTTACTAGCTATAATGATAGGGGCCCATTATGGGGGTTTTTTAGGCCTTTTAATTTCGGTCCCTCTATCTGTAGCCTATAGACCAATTTTATCTAGTATTTATAAGAAACTAACTCAGGAAATCTAAAAAAATTTTCCTAAAGTGATATACTTTTATAATAAATAGTTTTTTGATTAAAAAATTTTTGGAAACAAAATGGATAAAAT
This sequence comes from Desulfurobacteriaceae bacterium, assembly GCA_015661865.1. Classification (GTDB taxonomy): domain Bacteria; phylum Aquificota; class Aquificia; order Desulfurobacteriales; family DQVG01; genus DQVG01. The sequence goes on along the minus strand of DQVG01000059.1, from coordinate 2,194 downwards.
AGAAAAAGTTTTAAAAGAAATATCTAAGCAAAAATTACCTGCTTTTTTTTCTTCGGATATTTATGACATTTTATATCTTACGGAGATAAAAGTATCTTTTGGTTTCCTTATTCTTACCCAAAATAAAATTATATTTTTAACAGATGGAAGATATAAAGAATATGCTGAATCTTTAAAAGAAATTGAGTTTATCGAATATAAAGGAAAAGAAAGTATTTTAAAAGTAATAAAAGAAAATAATATAAAAGAAATTTGTTTTGATCCAAATAAAGAAAAAGCTAATATAAAAAAATTTTTAGATTGCAGTATTTTAGAAAAGGAGTATTTTTTTGATAATATCAGAAAAATTAAAACTTTAGAAGAAATTGTAAAAATTTCTCAGGCTGTAAAGATAACAAAAGATACCTTAAAAGAGCTTGAAAGTAAAATATTTGAACTAACCGAATATGAAATCCGATGTGAAATAATAAAAAAATATTATCAAAAAGGAGCTATCGGAGAGGGTTTTGAAACTATAGTAGCTGCCGATAAAAATGCTTCTATTCCTCATTATCATACTTCTTTTAATAAATCTTCTTATTTGTGTCTAATAGATACCGGTTGCAGATACAAAAATTATGTAAGTGATCTTACACGAACTTACTTTAAAAAACATGCTCCTTTTGAAATAAAAAAAATTTATGAACTTGTAAAGGAAACTCAAGAAAAAGTAATAAATCTTATTAAACCGGGAATAAAAGTTAAAGATTTAGATAATTTTGTTAGAGAAATATTTAAAAAACATGGTTATGAAGAATTTTATTTGCATTCTTTAGGTCATGGAATAGGAGTTTATGTTCATGAGCTTCCTAGAATATCTTATAAAAGCGAGGAAGTACTTCAAGAAAATATGATAATTACAATAGAACCTGGGATTTATATAAAAGACTTAGGTGGAGTAAGGTTAGAAGAAGATATATTAGTTACAAAAAATGGGGGAATTATTTTATAAAGGGGTTCATAGATGGAAAGTTTAAAAAATGTAAATTTAGAATCTCAGGTGGATTTAAAAAGAGAAATTATCGGGGGATTATCTACATTTTTTACCATGGCTTATATACTTGTTGTTAATCCCGCAATTCTATCCGTTGCTGGAGTTCCAAAAGATGGAGCTTTATTTGCTACCGCAGTAGCTTCCGCAATTGCTACTTTTCTAGTAGGAATCTGGGCAAAACTTCCTTTTGCTTTAGCCCCGGGTATGGGATTAAATGCTTACTTTGCCTTTGTAGTCTGTAAGGGTTTAGGAATTTCTTGGCAAACAGCTCTTGCAGCTGTATTTCTGGAAGGAATTATATTTTTACTTCTTTCTCTACTTGGTTTTAGGCAAAAAATATTTCAAGCTATTCCAAAATCCTTAGCTATTGGAATATCTGCGGGAATTGGTTTATTTATATCTTTAATTGGTTTAAAAGAAGCTGGAATTATTATTTCTGATAAAAATACTTTGGTTTCCTTAGGGGATATTTCTAATATAAAAGCTGTTATTGCCATTGCAAGTTTTATATTTATTGCAGTTCTTTCTTACTTAAAAGTAACTGGAGCAGTATTAATTGGAATTATATTTGCTACCTTTTTGGCTGGAATTTTAGGGGATTTTCAGATGCCAACTACCCTTTTTTCATTTCCAGCTCCAACAGCAGCTTTCAAAATAGATTGGGCATCTTTATTTAGTCTTTCTATTTTGCCCATAATAGTAACTTTTCTTTTAGTGGATATGTTTGATACTGTAGGCACTTTAGCTGGTTTATCAAGTTTACTAGGCATAAAAAAAGATGACAAAAGACTTTCAAGAGTTTTAACTGTAGATGCTGCGGGAACTACTGTGGGAGCCCTTTTAGGAACATCTACAGTTACTACTTACATAGAAAGTGCGGCAGGGATTGTTTCAGGGGCAAGAACGGGAATAGCTTCTATTGTAGTAGCTATTTTATTTTTAGCTTCTTTATTTTTATATCCTATTTTATCTTCTATACCCTTATATGTAACCTCGGGGGCCCTTATATTTGTAGGATTTCTTATGTTTCAAACCGTTAAAAATATAGACTTTTCTAAAGTAGAAGAAGGGCTTCCTGCATTTGTTACTTTAATGGGAATTCCCTTAACTTTTTCTATTGCAAACGGAATTGGATTTGGGTTTATTACTTATACAATTTTA
>DQVG01000144.1 GCA_015661865.1 Desulfurobacteriaceae bacterium | reverse complement strand
TTTGGGGATAAAGATGCTTAAATTTTTAAAAAGAATTTTTTCAAATAATAAAGATATTTTAAAAGAAAGCTTAGAGGATTTAAATAAACTTCATAATACAGACCTTCAGACAAAGTTTAAGGAAGATATTTTTGAACTCAAAAAGGAAGTTACTATTGATAAAGAAGAACTTAAGGATCTTTTGGGAATAGATAAAGTAAATTCCGCAGATGCTGCTACAATTGCGGGAGCTAGATTAAAATTAGTATGTACTTACAATCAAGAGCTTTCCGAGGTAGTAGATAGATTCAAAAAAAGATTAGCTGAAATTTTAGCCGAATTTCCAGAAATAGATACTTCCAATTTAGAAATAGAAGTTATAAATATAAAAAATTCGGATATGAAATTGCTTTCTTTGCAAATTCCATTTAAAAAACACTCCTCATGATTTATTTTGCTTTATTTTTAGTTGGATTTTATTTAGTAGTCAAAATTATTTTTATTTTGGAAAGAAGAAATGAAAGAAACTATAGTATTTTGCGGAGATCCTCACGGTCATTTTTATCTTCCCGAAAAAAATGAAAAAGTATTTATTTTAGGAGATTTATTTAATCACTCAGCTTTTAATGCAAAAAAATTAAAAATTATCACTTCTTTTTATCCACCTTCCAAAAAAGACAATTATTACTTTTTAGCTGGAAATCACGATGTTCATAGAACAGTAGAAGGTACAGATATAATTTCTTGTTTAGGATACTACTTTTCTTTAAATTATCCCGTATTTAAAAATCTATCTACAGCTTTAATACCTTGCTTTAATGGAAAATTTTTTATAAAAGTTTTATGTTTACCTTACTATCTCCCTCAGGAAGTAAAAAAAGACGATATTATTAAAATTCTTTTAGATCCAGATTTAGATATAGATATTGTTGCTATGCATAAAACTATAGATTTTGAAGACCCAGTAAGTTTTCCTTTTTATACACAAGAGCTTATTGATATTATGAAGGAAAATAAAAAGATAAAATATATATTTTTAGGTCATATGCATACTCCAACTAAAGGAAGTATAACCATTCCAATAGATAATGGAAAAAGGCAAATCATTTTTGCCCAAAGTTTAATTCCAACTAAATATAATGAAAGGGGAGACAGATTTGTTTTCAAAGTTCATGTAGATGAAAATAAAAATTTTTCTTTAGAAGTTCAAAAATATCCTACGAAAAAGTATATAATTTGTAGCGAAGAAACTATTTTATCCCCATTTGGGATTAAAAATCTTTTAGAAAAATTAAAAGAAGAAACAGTTATAAGACCAAAACCAAAATTATTGACCGAAGATGAATATCCTTCTAAATTAACACCTGCTTTAATAATAGAAATTTATAACCCTGAAAATGAAAATGAAGTAAGAATAAAAGCTTCTCAATATTTTGAAAATTATGAAGTCATGTTAATCAATAAGTTTGCAGATCAAATTCAAGAAAAAATTGTAAATAATGAATTTCAAGATAGTTTAGATAAAGATAGGTTTATAAATTTTATTAAGGACGATTTTTTAAAAGAGATTATAAAGTGTGATCCTGCAGAATTTATAGAAAAGAAAAATATTTTTGAAAAAAAGATTATAGAAAGGTTAGAAAATCTATGTTTGGAAGAATAATTTTAAAAGCTTTCATGATATATTTTTTATTTTTCATAAATTTGAGTTTTGCTAAATCTAACTACATAAAGTTTTTGCAAAATCTTAAATCTTTAGAAATAGTTTTTCTTCAAGCTAACTATTTACCTTATCAAGATACTCCGGATAGTATTTATCGAGGTCTTTTTATTTTTAAAAAACCAAATAAATTTTATCTTAAATATATCCAAGATGAAGACGGTAAACCTATAAAAGATTATATTATTAGCGATGGAAAGAAAATAAAAATTTATATAGCTGAAAATAATGAAACTAAAATAGTATCTTACCAAGATTTAATAAATTATTTTCCATTTTCTTATTTATTTTCTAAAGATATAGATAAATATTTTAGATTTAAGTATAAAAAAGAAGATAATATTTTATATCTTATTCCAAAATTTGAAAGTGACTATAGTTTTATCCTTATAAAGTTAAAGAAAGATCAAAAGTTTCCAATAAAATATATTAAAGTTGTATATCCGGATGAAAGAAAAATATATTTTATAATTGAGAAAATTCTTAGTTATAATAAAAAAACAAAGTTTAATACTTTTAAAATAAAATAAGAAAAAATATTTTAATAAGGTAGAAAATGCAAGTGGCAAAGAAATATACATTACGAGAAAAAATTAAATTTTATTGGCAATTAATTAAACCTTTCAAGCATCTTACAATGATTGTACCTTTTGTACTAGGGACTTCAATAGCTCTTTGGGAATTAGGATATTTAAAAAAGCAACTTTTCTTTTTATCCTTTTTAATTTTATTTTTTGGAGTAGCTTCAGTTTATATTCAAAACGAAATAGCAGATTATGAAACTGATAAACGTAACACAAGTGAAACTACAGGTGGAACTAAGCTTTTGGTTTCTGGAAAAGTTTCTATGTTTGAAGCTATTATTTTAATGATTATTTTTGGAGTTATTTCTTTAGCTTTAGGACTCTTTTTAGTTATAAAATATCAATACCCTATTTGGTTTTATATTTTATGTCTAATATTTTTTATAATTGCCTATGGGTACTCTGGCTGGCCATTTATGTTTTCCTATAGAGGCCTTGGAGAGATTACTTTAACGATAACAAATGCTTTTGCTCCCACTTTTGTATTTTATTATATTCAAACCAAACACTTTTCAATTTTACCTTTTTTAGTAGCTTTACCCTATGCCATAGCTGTATTTGCTCAAAAAGTTTTAAGAGAATTTCCAGATTATGAACCCGATAAACTTGCAGGTAAAGAAAACTTAGTTGTAAAATTTGGCCGAGAAAAAATGTCTAAAGTTTATAGATTTTGTTTAATATTGTTTATAGTTAGTATTATATTAGTAGATCTAATTTTAATAATAATTTATAAATTAAATCCCATACTTTTTATCTTAACTTTATATCCTATTTACATTGCTTATAAATTTCTAAAAATAACCAATATAGAAAAATCTTTTTATAAAAATTACAAAATTTTAAAACCACTTACAATAAAAGGTTTTAAATTGATGTTTGATACTGCTTTAATATACTCTTTAATTTTTGTTTTAGATAGAGTTTTATTTAAGTAAGGGATAAATAGAAAATTATGAAAGTACTAATTTTGGACGGTTATGTAGATGAACCTACGTGCTTAGGTGTTCCTCCTTATGTTTCTACCTATGTAAGATATGTTGCAGGTAGTTTAGTGGATGCTGGTATAAAGCCAGATGATATAGATTATATTACTATAGATAAATTAAGAGAAAACTTAAATTTAAAAAACTATAAAGGAGAAAATTATTTTGAAGATTTCCTTTCTGCTTTAAAAAAAAGTTATATAAAAGATTATGATTTAATTATTGTTATTTCTGGTCTTACTGTACCTGGAAGATATTTAGGTTTTACTCCTATTTCTTACTCTGAGCTTTTAGCTTTATCAAAACTAAAAGGACCTGTCAAAATTTTGGGTGGTCCCATTAGGTTTGGATTTGCTTTTAAGGGAGGAAATTTAGCTTCAGATATAAGCGAATTAAAATACGAGTTTATTTCTTTAGGAGATATAGAAAAAGACGTTCAAGTAGCCTTAAGTTATATAAGGCAAAAAAATTTTTTTAAGATTTTAAAAAACTATAGAACTGTGGATGAAATAGATAAATGGACTTTGTTAGGTAGTTTTATTTTAAAAAAACATCCTTTGTACCCTCTCCTTGTTTGTGAAATAGAAACCTACAGAGGGTGTGAAAGAAAATTTCATTGCTCGTTTTGTACAGAAAAACTTTATGGAGCTCCCCAACATAGGAGCTTAGAAGGTATTTTAAGAGAGCTTCATATTTTAAAAGAAATAGGTATCTCGCATATTCGTTTTGGGAAACACCCTAATATATTAGGTTACTTAGCTTTGGAAGAAGAAAAAAATGGATTTAGAAAACCAAATTTAAAAGCTCTAAAAGAACTTTTTCAAAAAGCTAGTTTATTAAAATTTGACACTCTCCATATAGATAATGTCAACCCCGGGACTATATATCATTTTCCAAAAGAAAGTAAAGAAGCTTTATCTATAATTGCAAACTGTGATACTCCAGGGGATGTGGCAGCTTTTGGTATGGAAAGTGCGGATGAAAGGGTTATTTTAGAAAACAACTTAAAAGTTTATCCAGATCAAGCTTTAAGGGCTGTAGAAATCGTAAATGAGGTAGGAGCTTTTAAATTGGAAAAATATGGAGAATATAAACTTTTACCAGGATTAAACTTTCTGATAGGTTTAAAAGGTGAAACTAGAAAGACTTTTAAGAAAAATATTAAATTTTTAGAAGAAATTTTAAAAAAAGATCTTCTTGTTAGACGGGTAAATATCCGTCAAGTTATGATCTTTCCGGGGACAACTTTGTATGAAGAAGAAATTCATCCAAAAACTAAATATCAAAATGAATTTAAACATTTTAAATATTGGGTTAGAAATGTTTTTGATCATTATATGCTTAAAAAGGTTTATCCTAAAGGTACTATTTTAAAAAATTTGGTTGTGTGGGAAATTAAAGATAATTATTCTTATGCTAAGGGCTTTGGAAGCTATCCTATTACAGTAAAAATCCCTAAAAAATTTCCTCTTTACTCTCAAATAGATATCTTCGTTGTAGATCATAAAGAACGTTCTCTTATAGGAGTTCCCTATCCTTTAAATGTTAATAAGGAGGATTTTAGAATATTAAAAGTAGCTTTAGGAGAAAATTTAGCAAAAAAAATAATATTAAATAGACCTTTTAAATCAAGAGAAGATTTTTATAAAGCTATAAATAAAAAAATTTATGAAGATCATATTATAATTTAGAGACTTTATTAAAGGAGATTGGGATAGTATAAAATAATTTGAAAAGCTAGGATATCTAGAAATTCAAGAAAATAAAAAAAATGGCGACCCCGGCGGGATTTGAACCCGCGTTACCGCCGTGAAAGGGCGGTGTCCTAGGCCGGGCTAGACGACGGGGTCGCGTATATAAATGGTGAGCCGGGCGGGGCTCGAACCCGCGACCTACGGCTTAAAAGGCCGTTGCTCTACCTACTGAGCTACCGGCTCACCTTTTTGCTAGTGATAAATATATACAAAAATTTTTCTGTTGTCAAGATAATTTTTACAAAAATTTTCAATTTTAGGATCAAAAATTATGTTTTGTTTTGTTTCATAGACGTTACTATAACAAGCTTAATAAGAATAGGAAAAATTATCTCAAATTTTTGATACAATTTTATTGGAAAAGAAACTTTCTAAATAGTTACCTTTGGAGGAGTTTTTATGGGAATAACCGTTCTAGCAATAAATGGTTCTCCAAGAAAAAAATCTACATTTAAAGCTTTGGAAATTCTTTTGGAAAATGTAAAGGAGGATTGCGAAAAATATTTAATAAACTTATCTGATTTTCATATAAAACCTTGCCAAGCATGTAATGTTTGCATTTCGAAAGGAGAATGTGTTATTGAAGATGATTTTATAAAAATAGAAAATAAACTTTTAAAAAAAGTTGATATTTTAATTATAGGTAGTCCAGTTTACTTTGGAAATGTAACTTCTCAGCTCAAAGCTTTTTTTGATAGAACTCGAGTACTAAGAAGAAAGTGGGGACTAAAAAATAAATTTTTAGGTGCCATTGCTGTTGGAAGGTCCCCTCATGGAGGCCAAGAACATGTTCTTCAAGCTATTCATGCCTGGGGATTAATTCATTCTATGTTTATTTTCTCGGAAAGTGAACCTACTGCTCACTTTGGAGCAGCTTTAATTTGCAAAAAAGATGATCCGGTAGAATTTGATGAGTGGGGAGTAAAAACTTTGATTTCAATGGCTAAAAAAGTAGATGAAATTGTATCCTTTTTAAAATATATAAAACAAAATTACGAGGTATAAAAAATGGCTATTAAAGAAAAAGTCGAAAAAATTTTGGAAAGGCAAAATAAAATTCTGGAAAAAGCAAAATTAGTTTTATCAAATCTTGAGGATAATCTTAATTATCTTTTAGAAAATTTAATAATTGATTTTGAAAAAATTTTTAATCTAAATGATAGTCTTAAGTTAAAAATTTCAACAAAAAATCAACCTTATATAAGTATACTAAAAGAAGATCAGGAATTAAATTTAACTGAAGCTTTAGAAAATTATCCTAAATCTATATTTTCTTTGCTAGCTCAAAGTAGTTTTACAAATGCCATTTTAGAAGCATTGGATAACATAGAAAAAGAGTTAGACAAACTGGAAAAAGTCCTAGATAATTTAAATTTCGAAAAGAAAGTAAAAGTAGAGGTTGTTGCAAATGCAGTTGAGAAAGTAAAAGATGCTCAAATAAAAGTAGTGGAAAGTATAAAAGAAGTTGAAAGTTCAACTGAAGAAAAACAAGCCGAGTTAGAAGAAAAGCAAGAAAGTGAATTAGATATCTCGGAAAAAAATGGTTTAGATAAGTCTTTAGAAAAAGAAAATATTGTAGAAACTCCTAGTTCTCAGGAAAGCATTGAGGAAATGGAAACTTCTCAGGGAGAAACTAAAGAATCCTCTTTTCAAGAAAATCAAAAATTAGATATACCTCAAGATGAAATATTAGAAAGTCCTTCCGAAGAAAGTGATGTAGCTTTGCAAACTTCTAAAGAAAATTTAGAGGAAACTCAGGAGCAAAGTTACCAAGAAGATTTATCTCAAAAAGAACTTGAGGAAAATGTTTCTTCAGAAATTTCCCAAGAGCAAGAAAAAGATATTGCAGGTGATGAGCAAATATCTCAAGATCAAGAGCTTGCAAATGAATCCCAATTACTATCTTCAGATTCTTTAAGAGGAAGCGTTGAACAAGAAAATATTGAACAACTAAGTGAATCTCAAGAAGCTCAAATTGAAACTCCCCAAGCTCAAGAACAATTAGAAACTCAGGAGCAATTAGAAATTTCAAACTCTCCCGATAAAGAGCTTGATCAAGGAACCCAAGTAAAGGAAGAAACCTCTCCAGAAGAAATTTTAGTAAAATATTCCGAAGAAAAATTAAAAGCTTATGAAGAAGAATTAAATAAAGTTATAAAAAGCTTAGCATCTACTCCAGAAATAATGCCAGCTATTAAGAATAACGAAGGTTTAAGATCCATTTTAAAAAGCAGACTTGTGAAAATTCCTGGAGATGTTTTTAATT
>DQVG01000150.1 GCA_015661865.1 Desulfurobacteriaceae bacterium | reverse complement strand
GTCCTTGCCCCCTTATTCTTACCTTTCATAGACCTTTTCATCAACCTTGCGGATGTATAATATATAATATTTTAAATCTGTGTCAACCCCTTTTTCATAATTTTTCACTTTTTTTGTTTAATTTATTATTATTGTAAATCAATAAGTTAAAAATTTTCACTTTACAACTCTATTTCTACCTAATTTCTTAGCTGTATACAATTTTTTATCTGCTTCAAAAAGAAAATCTTGAAGGGACATTCCATCTTTATATTGAGCAACCCCAATCCTTACAGTTATATTTATATTTTTGCTAGTAAATTTTCGATTTTCCACCTTTTTTCTAATATTTTCCATATATTCGTAAGCTTTATCTATATCAGTAAAAGGCATAACGACCACAAATTCCTCTCCTCCATATCGAGCTACAACAAAACTTGGAGGAAGAGATTCCTTTAAAAGTTGAGCAAGTTCCTTTAAAGCTTCGTCTCCCACTAAGTGACCATAAGTATCATTTATCTTTTTAAAAAAGTCAATATCTAAAATAGCTAAACTAAGAGGATAAGGATTATGTCTATATTCTTCTATTTTACTTTTTAAATAATTCCATAAATAACTTCTATTATAAACCTGAGTTAAATTATCTTTTGTTGCTTTTTCATAAAGTTCATTTTTTGTTTTTTCTAAGAAAAGATAGTCTAAGTTCTTTTTCAAGGAAATAGCTAATGGAGAAGATATTTTTTTAAACAATATATCTAAAAATTTTTTTTGAGTTGGAGTAAGCTCTTGAGCATAAATATAAATATCTCCCACTTTTTGATCTTGTGCTTTTAATAAGTAAGATACTTTATAATTTTTAAATTCTCTTACAGAATCACAAATCTTTTTTGTTACACCCTTATCATCAACTTTAAATATCAAGCTATCTTTTGTATTTGGGAATTTAGAAATTACTACAATTTCTTTTAAAGAAGGGATCTCATTTTTTATATATTTAAAAAGATTTTCTAAAACTTTTTCAAAGTGAGTATTAATTAAAGCATCCTCGAAAAATTTTTTTAAAATATTTTCCGTTTTATTTAAAAGAACAATATCGCTTTCCTTGCTTTCAAAAAAGAAAAGTCCGCACTCTAGCTCTTTAAGTTTTGAAATTACATAATCTATAAGATCCTCCTTAATTATAGATCCATGTTGGGGAGCAATTAATTTGGGTTTAGCCTCTTCGATTTGTTTTAAAGCGTAATTTAAAATAGCTTTGCTTGGCATATAGTGTTTATGAAAAAGGAAAAGACCTTCTAAATATTCTTTACTTTTATCTGCATAAAATTTAAAGGTATCACTAATTGCCCCAAATATATCACTTGAAAATAAAGTTTTTGTTTTTTTATCTAAAGTACAAAAAGCCCCAGGAAAATGAGCATATGGTGTAAATATAAATTCTAACTCTCTATCTCCAGCCTTTAATTTCCAATCATGTTTATCTATTAAATAAAAAGGTGTTTTCCACATATAGTGCTTAAGTAAAGCCTGCGTTCGCCAGTGGGTTACGATTCTTCTATCATCTCTATAAGGCATAATACTTTCTAAAGTAGAATAGCAACCCGTAATATCCGGATCTTGATGATGCATAATAACATATTTTATATCTTTTAAATCAACTACTTTATAAATTTTTTCTAAAACAACAGGAAAAGTAATCATAGATCCTGGATCTATTAAAATACTTTCATCTTTATTTCTTATCACATATGCGTGACATTGAAAAGGATCGTTTGGAACAATATAACCAACCCAAAATATATCTTCAGCAATCTCTATAGGTCTAGAAAAATCCATTTATTCTTCCCCGCATACTAAAACTTTTTTAAAAATTTTTAAATTATCTAACATAATAATTATATAATCTGATGAAGAATTTCCAAAGATACAAGGATTTAAATAGTATACTTTTAAATTGTATTTATTTTTTAAATGATCAATTAGTTTAGACGAATAACCTTTTATACTAATAATGCTTTTTATATTATACTTTTTTATTGCATTTTCTATTTTTATAAGATCTTGAGGTAATAAATAGTTTTCGCCCAAAGAAAGGGAGATTTGGGTTAAGTTGTAATCTCTAGCTAAATATCTCCAAGCTGGATGTGTAGTAATAAAAGTTCTTATTTTACAAGTTTTAAAAGTTTTTTCATAAGTTTTATCTAAGTTTTTTATATTTTGAAAAGCTGTATCATTTTTAAAATAATTTTTTAAAACTTTTTTGTAAATATAAACCACTTGTCTTGGGCTATTCCAATAATGGGGATCAACGTTTTTTCCCACATAAATTAATTTTGCACCCTTTGAAAGATCTATATACTTAGCATTGGATAAAGCAACTATCTTTTTTTCCCAAGGGTTGATAATATAACCTGCTCCTACAAAATAATCTACTTTTGGTAATTTTGAAATATCTTTTAAAGTTGGCTCATAGATATGAATATTTACGTTAGGAGGAACTAAATAATCTACCTTTGGATAGAAAAGCTTGGTAATTAAGTATATAGGAAAAATACTAGCGACAACCTTCATTTTAAACAAGCTCCTTTAAAGCTTGCTGAAGCTCTTTTTCACTTAAAGGTTTTCCATGATATTTAACTTCATTTTCCATAAAAGAAACCCCTTTTCCTTTTATTGTTTTTGCTAAAATAAAAGTAGGACGATAAGGTTTAAAGTTATATTTTTCTAAAGTATTTAAGATTTCCTTTTGTTTTTCTAAAGAGTATTTATCAAAATCTGAAACCATTTTAAATAAAGACAAAGCATGCCTAATTTGATCAAAATCATGTCCATTTATTTCTATAGTATTAAAACCAAAAGGTTTCAATTTTTCCATAAGAGGATAAATATTCATAATATCATCTACTCTTCCGTCAATTTGAAGGTTATTGTTATCTACTATAATGCATATATTGGATAAATTATAATGAGCTGCAGTATGAAAAGCTTCCCAAACACTTCCTTCTTGAGCTTCTCCATCTCCAAGAAGAACCACAACTTTTGGAGATTCTGCTTTGTAGGAAAGTCTTAAGCCCAAAGCCATACCAACTCCAGCCCCAATTCCATGACCCAAAGAGCCTGTTGTCATATCTACTCCCGGAGTTTTATTCATATCTGGGTGTCCTTGCAAATGAGAACCTATTTGTCTTAAAGTATTTAAATCTGTTACCGGAAAGTATCCACATAAAGCCAAAGCAGCATAAAGGGCAGGTGCCGCATGACCCTTTGAAAGGACAAATCTATCTCTTAAGGGCCATTTTGGATTTTGTGGATTATGTTTTAAAAACTCAAAATATAAGTAAGTAATTATATCCGTGCTTGATAAAGATCCTCCTGGATGACCGGACTTTGCTCGAGTTGTTGCTTTTAAAATAATTTTCCTAATTTCTTTGGCAATATTTTCTAAAGTTTTATTATCTAACCTTCTTTCTTGAGTGAAGTCTAAGTTTAAATCTAGGTTTATATTATCAATATAAGTTAAATTTTCCTCCATTTTCTACCCCTCTAAATTATTTTTTTCTAAAATTTCTATCACTTTTTTAACTTGATTTAAAGCTGTGCCTCCTACTACATTTCGTCTATTTATGGCTTTTAGAGGATTTACTAAATCTTTATAAATTTTCTCTAAATATTCTAAGGAATACTTTTTTTCTAAAGTATCTTTATACTTTCCTAAAAAACCTCTTAAATCCTTATAAGATAATTCATCTAGATCCTTTTGAGCATCTATGGCAAAGCGAACAAACTTTCCAACTATATTATGAGCATCTCGAAAAGGAATTCCCTCTTTTGATAAAAACTCGGCTATATCTGTTGCTAAAGCATAGTTTGCTTTAGATAGTTCATAAGCTCTTTCTTTATTAACTTTTAAATTTTTTATAACTTCTTTTATTATTTTTAAAGTAATTTTTGTAGTATCTATAGCGTCAAATAAAAAAATTTTATCTTCTTGAAGATCCCTATTATAAGTTAAAGGCAATCCTTTTAAAAGAGTTAAAATTCCTACTAAATCTGCATATAATCTTGAACATTTTCCTCGAGCAAGTTCAAGAGCATCTGGATTTTTCTTCTGGGGCATTATGGAAGAACCTGTACATAAACTATCTGGAAGATCTATTAAATTAAATTCATAAGAGGAGTAAATAATAAGATCCTCAGATAAACGAGATATATGCATCATAATTAAAGCCAAATCAAAAATAGTTTCTATAAGAAAATCTCGATCACTTACTGCATCCATACTATTTAAGGTAATATTATCAAAGCCTAAAGCTTCCTTTGTGAATTCCCTATCTATATTTACAGTTGTCCCAGCTAAAGCTGCACTTCCCAAAGGAGATATATTGACGCGCTTTAAAGTATCTTTTATTCGGTTTTCATCTCTGTCAAACATAAAGTAATAAGCTAATAAATAATGAGAAAATAAAACTGGTTGAGCAAGTTGAAGATGAGTATAACCTGGAAAAGGTAGATCTATATATTCTTTGGCTTTTTTTATTATTTCTTTTTTTACTTCCTTTAAAAGACTTAAAATTTCTTTTAAATTTTCTCGAGTAAAAAGTCTAACATCTGTAACAACTTGATCATTTCTTGATCTACCTATATGAATTTTTTTTCCTAAATCTCCAATAAGTTCGGTTAATCTTTTTTCTATATTCATATGAACATCTTCTAATTCCTTTTTCCAAACAAATTTGCCAGATTCAATTTCCTCTCTAATTTGTTTTAAAGCTTTTAAAATTTCTTCAGCTTCATTTTCTTTTAATACTCCTTGTTTTTTTAACATTAATACATGAGCTGTAGATAATGCTATATCATATAAAGCTAATCTTTTATCAAAACTTACACTTTCAGTAAAATCTTCCATAAGCTTACTTACTTTCTCAGAAAATCTACCATCCCATGGTTTTTCCATCTATACCCCCTATAGATAGCCTTAAAGTTTGTCTACAATCTTTCCATCTTTTAAATATATCTTTCTTTTTGCATAATTTGCGACAAATGGATCATGAGTAACTAAAATAATAGTTTTTCCTTCTCTATTTAAATTTCTAAAAATTTCCATAACCGCTTTTGAAGATTTACTATCTAACTGTCCGGTTGGTTCATCAGCTAAAATAATAAAAGGATCATTTAAGAGAGCTCGAGCAATAGCTACTCTTTGTTTTTGTCCTCCAGAAAGTTGATTAGGTTTAAAATACATTCTATCTTTCATTCCAAGCTTTTCTAAAAGCTCTTTAGCCCTTTTTTCAAAAGGTAATTTTTTTGAAGAATATAACATCGGCAAAAGAACATTATCTAGTACATTTAAATAAGAAATTAAATAAAAAGCTTGAAATACAAAGCCGATATATTCATTTCTTAATTTTGATATTTCATTGTCATCTAAAAGAGATACTTCCATTCCATTAAGATAATATTTTCCAGAAGATGGCCTATCTAAAAGACCCAAAATATTCATTAAAGTGGTTTTTCCACTCCCAGAAGGACCCATAATAGCAACAAATTCTCCAGGATAAATTTCCAGATTAATATCTTTTAAAACATGAGTTTCTATTTTTCCAGACTTATAAATTTTATTTACATTTTCAAGTTTTATTAAAGGTCTCATCTATTTCCCTCAAAAGATAAAACAACTTTTTCTCCAGGTTTTAATCCTTTTAAAACTTGAACATAACCATTATTTTCCACACCAGTTTTAATTATCCTTTTTTCAATTGTATTGCCTTTTAAAACATAAACAATTTCTTTACCATGCTCCCATTTAACGGCTTGAGATGGTATAACTAAAACGTGTTTTAAGGTACGTAAAATAATTTCATTATGAGTAGTCATTTCAGGTAAAAGGCCAGTTTTATTAAAACCAGTTACTTTTACTAGGTAAAATACAACATTGTTTTGTATAATTGGTTTTATTAAAATATCCTTTAGTACTCCAATATACTTTCTTTGAGGATAAGCATCTACTTTAAAAATAACCTTTTGTCCTTTTTTTATTTTTCCTATGTCAATTTCATCAACATATACATAATTAACGAGCTTTTTAGAACTTAAAATTTCAAATAATGGATTTTGGGGATAAGTATTTTCTTTTGCATTTAAATTTACGATTTGACCATCAATGGGAGAAATTATGTTATAGTTTTCCAGTTTCTTTTTTTTCTCCTGTAAATCTATTAAAATATCTCTTTTTTCTTTTTCAAATATTTTTTTTGTGAGCTCTAGTTTAGCTAAAAGATATTCCTTTTCTTTTTCTAATTTTTTAATTTTTTCTTTTAAAGAATTTATTTCATTTCTTATTTTATCTAAAGTAACTTTTACATTTTTATATTTTTCTTCTGAAATAATTTTTTTATTTTTATATAAATACCTATATTTACTTAAAAGCCAAGCATAATATTTAAAATCTTTTTCCTTATTTGCTAAATTTATCTTTGTAAAGTTAATTTGATAATTTAAATCCGAAAGTTTTAAATTTAAATCTTTTAAATTTTTCTTATATTCTAAAATAACCTTTTCTAATTTATTTTTTAAAGACTTTATATCTTTTTCTACATAATAGGAGTCTAAAGTAGCCAAAAGGTCTCCTTTTTTAACATAATCCCCTTTTTTTACAAAAACTTTTAAAACTTTCTCGTTTATAGGGGAAGAGATAGATACATAATATTTATCTTCTACCTTTATAATTCCTGTTTCATCTAAAGTTTCGTTTAAATCCATATATTTAACTATATAAGTTTTTTTAGGAATAAGTACTTTTTTCTTATTTTTTAATTTAAAATAGGCACCTGCTCCTATTAGCAATATAAAGATTAGTACTAATATTTTTTTCACGTTTCCCTCTCCAAATCTTTATATATTTTGTAAAGAGCTATTCCCGTAGCAACAGATACATTTAAAGAATCAGCATCCTTATTCATGCTAATAAAATATATTAAATCTGAAAGCTCAAGAGCACTTTTCGAAACACCTTTAGATTCCGAGCCAACTACCAAAATTAAAGGGTGCGGAGCTTTTGTTTCAGAAAGTTCCTTTACCTTTCTTAAAGAAGTTACTCCCAGTTTTCTTTCTACAGAATTTATACTTTCTAAAGACACAATCCAAATATTTCTTTTTTTTGCTTCTTTTAAAAATTTTGAGGGAGCATTAACTAAAGCATAGGGAAGTTTAAATACGGTTCCGGTCGAGACTTTAACTACAGTGTCATTTATATATACGCTTCTATCCTTTGGTAAAACTATTCCGGCTGCCTTAAAAGCAAAAGCTGTTCTAAAAATTGCTCCTACATTATGAGGATCTTCCAAATGGTCTAAATAAACAAGATAAGGAAAAACTTTATATTCTTTATAATTTACCAATCTTTCAAAAAGATTTTCCAAACTTACGGGTTTTACAGGGGAAATTAAAGCAACTATCCCTTGATGTTTATCAGTATTTACAAGTTTTTTTAATTTCTGCTTATCACTTTCAACTATTTTTATATTTTCTTTATGAAGTCTTTTTAATATATCTTTTAAAACTTCTTTTTTACTTTTTAAAACATATACTTTGGATATAAAT
>DQVG01000116.1 GCA_015661865.1 Desulfurobacteriaceae bacterium | reverse complement strand
ATATATTTTTGCAAATCCTCCGGTTGCCAAAACTACAACAGAAGCCCTAACTCCCCAAAGTTTTCCTGTAGAAAGATCCAAACCTACTAAACCACATATTCTATTTTCAGAGGCTACTAAGTCCAAAACTAAAAAGTCATGAATAACTTTTACATTATGTCTTAAACATTGTTCATATAAAGTTTGCAAAATAACATGACCTGTTTTATCTGCTGAATAGCAAGTTCGGGGATAACCTGCTCCTCCAAAAGGTCTTTGAGCTATTTTTCCATTTTCTAGTCGAGAAAAGGGAGTCCCCATATGTTCAAGCTCATAAATTATTTTTGGTGCTAATGAGCACATTTTAAATACAGCTTCTTGATCTGCCAAAAAATCACTACCTTTAATAGTATCATAAGCATGTTTTTCTGGAGAATCATCCTTAGCTACATTTGCAAGAGCTGCATTTACTCCTCCTTGGGCAGCTCCAGTATGGGATCTAGTAGGAAAAACTTCAGAAAAAACAATTATATTTAAATCTTTTCTTCTTTTTGCTATCTCTAAAGCACAAAAAAGGCCAGCTCCTCCAGCTCCCACTATAGCTACATCACAATCGATCATAAAAAACCTCCTTACTTGGTAAGTTCACGGGTTTAAAGGTAATTTTCAGGTAAGGTTAAGTATAATTCTATCAAAAACAAAGAAAAAATAAAAAACTATCAAGGTAATTCTATCTATAACTTTTCATATATCTTTCTATTTCCCTTTTAACCTCCCTTTCTTTAATTACATGACGCTTCTCATATTTTTTCCTACCTCTAGCAAGACCAAGTAAAACTTTGGCTTTTCTATTTTTAAAATAAATTTTCAAAGGAATTAAGGTTAAGCCTTTTTCTTCCAACTTTCCAATCAAACGTTTTATTTCATATTTATGTAAGAGCAGTTTTCTTTCTCTTAAAGGATCATGATTTTTATGAGTTCCCTTATCATAGGGAGCTATATAAACATTTACAAGATAAACTTCCCCATCTTTTATTTTTGCATAACCATCTTTAAGTTGACATTTACCTTGAGAAAGGGATTTTACTTCTGTCCCTTCTAAAACCATACCAGCTTCTATTGTCTCAAGAATCTCATAGTCATGATAAGCTTTTCTATTTTCAGCTACAATTTTCATAAGTTACCTCCCAAACTTTGTTTTACCTGTTGAAAATAATTTTGTGTGTTTTTAATAAAATTATGTAAAATAGTATTTTTAATTTTTAAAATACTATTTTAATTCTAATATTATTTTTTACTTTTATATAATTTGTCATAACTTGTATAATACTTTTAAGATGAAAAAATATACTTTATCTAAAAAAGAGCGGTTAAAAAAGAAAAAAGAATTTAAAAAAGTTTTTGATAATCAATATGTAGGATACGGAAAGTACATGGTTCTTTTATACAGTCCAAATGATCTTAGCTACTCTCGAGTTGGAGTTATAGCCTCAAAAAAAGTATCAAAAAGAGCTGTAGACAGAAATCGGGCCAAAAGACTTTTAAAGGAAGTTTTTCGTCTTAACAAAGATTTAATAAAAAAGGGAGATTATATTTTAATAGGAAAGAAAGATATTTTAAATATAAATTTAAAAGAACTTCAAGAAGACTTTTTTAATATTTTAAAAGGAAAAAAATTAGTAAATGAAGAAAAATGAAAGTATTTATAGTTACTGCTCTTCCTCAGTTTTATACTTCCTTTTTTAATTGTGGAGTTATTGGAAAAGCTTTAAAAAAAGGAATTTTTGACATAGAAATTTTAGATTTAAGAAAATTTACTTTAGACAAGCATCATCAAATAGATGATCGGCCTTATGGGGGCGGACCTGGAATGGTTTTGAAAATAGAGCCTTTATTTAGAGCTTTTAATTATGCAGCTTTGAAAGTGTTAAATTTAATAGATGTTGATATAAATAAGTTAGATGAAGAAAAAAGAAAAGAATTTATAAAAAATATATTAGAAAAATATGATCCAAAAAGTTTAAAAGAAAAAAGCAAGGATATTTTATATTCTATTAGATTAGAACCCTGGGGCAAAATTTTTGATCAAAAAAAAGCTGAAGAATTTTCTAAAAAGAAAAATTTAATTATCTTTTGTGGAAGATACGAAGGTTTAGATGAAAGAATCTCTGAAATAATAGATGAAGAAATATCTATAGGAAATTTTATACTTACTGGAGGAGATACTGCAGCTTTAGTTATTCTGGAAGCTACTTTAAGGCTTTTAGATGGAGTATTACATAACAAAGAAAGTTTAAAAGCAGATACTTTTTCTAATTCAAACCTAAAAGGCTATCCTGTATATACCCGACCTGCAGAATATAAAGGAAGAAAAGTGCCAAAAGAGCTTCTATCTGGAGATCACAAACTTATTGAAAAGTGGCGCAAAGAAAAAAAGAGGTTATAAATGATTTTATGTAAATACTTTATGGATAAAGGTTCTCGAAATTATCAAGAAGATACTATCGTAGTAGATGAAAAAATCTTTCAAGAAGAGTACTTTGGAAAAATAAAAGTGGAAATAATAAATAAAAATAAAGCATTATTTGCGGTTTTAGATGGTATGGGAGGAGGGGAGGCTGGAGATTTTATAAGTTATTTTGTTGCTAAAAATTTAGTTAAGATATGGAAAGAAGCTTTAAAAGATAGACCTTTAGAAGAAAAATACTATATTGAAGCTCTCAAATTTATCCAAAGTTTAACTGAAAGAATATTTTTTGAAGGTAATTTTTTAGAATATTCTGGAACAACTTTGGCAGCAGTAGTTATTGATAAAAATATAAAAGAAGCTTTAAGTTTTAATGTTGGAGATTCAAGAGTATATCTTTTAAGAAAGAATAAATTAAAGTTATTAACGAAAGATCACTCTTTAGTTCAAAAACTAATTGACGCTGGCCTTTTAAAGGAAGAAGAAAGAATATATCATCCTCAAAAACACATAATAACTTTTGGCTTAGGACCTGCCTTTAAAGATGTTTGGTTGGAAAAAAAGGAAAAAATATACTTTAATAAAATAAAGCTTAAAGATAAAGATGTATTTTTTCTATCTACAGATGGTATTCACGATTACTTAGAGCATAAGAAGTTGGAAAAGTTTCTTATTGTTGAAAAGGAAAAAGAAAGTGGTTTAGTAGAGCTTATAAAAGAAATTTTTAAAATAGGAGCTCCAGATAATTTTAGCTTTATTTATGTTCAGGTGTAAAGTATGTTTTTTGAAAAAAGATATTATAGAAAATATATAAATAATAAATTTACTTGTTTTGAAACCACTCAAGGAGAAAGTAATTTATTTATAAGTTATGAAGGAAATTATTCTTTGGATAAAGTTAAAAGAAAAGTAGATACGTTTTTATTAGAAATAAGAACTATTTTAAAAGATATAGTAAATAGACATGAACAATTTTTAACTTCTTTAACTCCTATCTCGATAAATGATCCTTTTTTACCCGAGATAATTTTAAAAATGTTAAAAGCCTCTCAAAAAGCTTTAGTAGGACCTTGGGCGGGAGTAGCTGGAGCGGTGGCTTTTTATGTTGGGGAGAAGTTATTAAAAGAATTTAACTTTAATAGCCTTTTTATAGAAAATGGAGGAGATTGCTTTTTAATTTCAAAAAACGAAATTTCACTAGGAATTTTTATTCCAAACCTTGAAAAAATACTTCCTATAAAACTTCCCCCCGGAAAATGGGGGGTTTCTTCTTCTTCCTCTAAAAAAGGTCACTCATTATCTTTTGGGAAAACAAATTTAGCTACGGTTATTGTAAAAAATGATCCTATTTTAAGTGATTGCTTGGCTACTTATTTTGGAAATTCTACTAATTTTGAAGATGCTTTAAAAAAACTTGAAAAAATGAAAAATACTTATGATGGCCTTTTAATTAGTCTAAAAAATAAATTTATTTTTGATGGAAAAATTTTTCAAGACATTTTTGAAAATGTAAAAAAATAAAATATCTAAAAAAGTTAGAAAACTTTAGTTAATGATAAAATACTAAATTTAATTATATTGTAAAATTTGATATATTTTATTTTGTTTTTTTATATACTCCTTTAGCTTTTAGTAATTTAGATATTTTTAAAACAATTTTTTACTTTTTAAAAACTCTCAAGATGTTTGGAGGAAATAAGTTTGAAAATAAAAACAATTTTTTTTGGAAGTGATAACTTTTCTCTGGACATTTTAAAAAGAATTTCAAATGAAATTGATTATATTGAAATTATAGGTATTATTACAACTCCAGATAAACCTAAAGGAAGAGGTTATAAATTATCCCCTACTGTCGTAAAAAAGTTTGCTATAGAGAAAAAAATAAAATGTATTTCCCCTAGTTCCTTAAAAAAGGAAAAGGATGAAATTTTAAATTTTATAAAAGATGCTCAAATGGGCCTTTTAGTTTCTTACGGAAAAATTATCCCAGAGTATCTATTAGAAAGCTTTAAATTAGGAATTTTTAATATTCATCCTTCCCTTTTACCTAAATACAGAGGAGCTTCTCCTATAGAAACTTGTTTATTAAATGGAGATTCTATAACGGGAGTAAGTTTAATTTTATTAACTCCAGGTTTAGATGAAGGTCCAGTTTTTGCTCAAGAAAAATTGGTTATAAAAAAGGAAGATGATGTTAGTATATTAAGAAAAAAATTAGTTGATTTAGCTATTAAAATATTAAAGCAATCTAAAGATAAATTTTTTTCTTTTAAAAATTATTTAGAAGAAAATAATTTAACAGCTTACAAATTTTATAAATTTTATAAAGATTTTCTTAAATATTTTACCCCTCAAAAAGATTTACCTTATGAAATATCTTATACCTCTAAACTTTCAAATAACTTAAGAATTATTTCCTTTAGAAAAGAAACTGCTCAGGAAATTTTAAATAAGATAAAAGCTTTAAAAGAAAGAAAACCTCCTTACTTTCTTTTAAAAGGAAAACAAGTTCAAATTTTAAAAGCTCGCATATATAAAGAAAACTCTAACTTTAAGCCTGGTCAAATTGCAAAAGTTACGAAAAATAGTTTTCTTATTCAAACTAAAGATGGATTATTGGAACCTTTAGTTTTAAAAAAAGAAGGGAAAAAGGAAGTAGATGTAAAATCCTTTTTAGCTGGAATTAAACTTAAGGAAGGAGAATTTCTTGAGTGAAATTTTAGTAGATATAATAGGAATTATTATATCTATAATTGCTCTTTGGAAAGGAGCAGATTTTTTAATAGAAAATTCTTATAAAGTAGCTAAAAAGCATAATATCTCTGAAAGTATTATTGGCCTTACTATTTTAGCTTTTGGAACTTCCTTACCTGAATTTTTAGTTTCCTTATCTGCAGCTTTAATGGGAAGCTCTAATATTTCTATCGGAAATGTAATAGGTTCTAATATTTTTAATCTAGGATTTATTTTAGGACTTACAGCTTTAATTCATCCTATAAAAATAAAAAAGGATATTCTTTATAGAGATATTCCCTTTTTTATAATCTCTAGTTTAGCCTTTATATTTTTAGCCTTAGATAAAATTCTTAGTAGATTAGATGGATTAATTTTGCTAACTCTTTTTGGAATTTTTATATTTGTTTTATTAAAAACAAACTCTTCTTTTCAAGAAGAAGAGGAGATAATAGAAATAGATAAAAATCCAAAAGTTGGTTTTTTTACATACCTTGCTATAGGTTTATCTTTGGGAACCTTAATATTTTTCTCAAAACTTTTAGTAACATTATCTAAAAATCTTGCTTTAAAACTTGGGATTTCAGATTGGATTATTGGAAGTACTATTGTAGCTTTAGGAACTTCTTTTCCCGAGTTTGTAACTAGCTTAGTAGCCGTGCTAAAAAAAAGATATTCTATGTCCATTGGTAATATTTTAGGCTCTAACATATTTAATATTTGTTTAGTTTTAGGATCTGCATCTTTAATCTTCCCTATGAATGTTAAAAAGCAAGCTGTTTTGGGGAGTTTTTTATTAGTACTTTTGGGAATTTATTTATTTTTTGTAGGTTATAAATATAAAGCCCTTTCTAGATTTAATGCTTTTATTTTACTTATTTTGGGGATATTTTCTTATTTTAAAATATTAAAATAAATTTATTCAATTTTTAATTTTTCCAAAATTTTTTGAGCTATATTTTTGGGTATTCCAATATTTACTAGCTCTTGAATGCTAGCTTGGGATAATTCATATAAATTTTTATATAAATTTTTTAAAGCTAATAACCTTTTTTTTCCAAGACCTTTTATATCAGATAAAACATCTTCAAATTGAAGTTTTTTAACCTTTTGCCACAAATAGTTTTT
>DQVG01000027.1 GCA_015661865.1 Desulfurobacteriaceae bacterium | reverse complement strand
TTTTCCTTAGAAAATAAACATACACTCATAACTTTTGTTGAGCTTGAGACGGATATTCCTCTTAAGAGTTTAAATATATTATTTATATTTTCAAATTCTTTTATATAGATAAAAGATGGAATAGGAGCAACATCTACTTTTTTTTCTTTTAAAAGAAGAAAAAGTTTTTTGGGAGCTCCGCAAATTAATTTATATTTCTCTTTATCAAGATGCATATAAAGAGGTTCAGTATTAATAAAATTTATCTTACCTAATCTTATTTTTAAATTCTCATCTGAGGAATACATCCTAACTCCCTTATAGCTCTAATTATATCTTCCTTTGAAACTTTAAATTTTATACCTGCACTTGAAACCACATTTTCTTCTATTATAGGCGAGCCCATATCATTTGCTCCAAATAAAAGAGCAGTTTGAGCTCCTTGAACTCCTTGAGTTACAATAGAAGCTTGAATAGAATTTATATTATCTAGATAAAGCCTAGCTATAGCTAACATTTTTAAATACTCTGCAAAAGTAATTTTTTGGGGTTGATAAGTCCATAAAATAAATCGAGTAAATCCTCCAGTTTTATTTTGAAGTTCTTTTATTTTTCTTAAATGCTCAAATCTATCTTCCCAAGTATCTAGAATTTGATTATTTTCAAAATCTTCAAAACCTATAACCATAGTAGCTGTACTTGGAATTCCAAGTTCATGAAGGGTTTGCATAACATAAAGCCAATCTTTTGCAGATATTTTATTAGGAGAAAGATAGTTTCTAATTCTATCTACTAAAATTTCCGCTCCTCCTCCGGGTACAGATTGAAGGCCAGCTTGTTTTAACCTTATAATAGTTTCTTTTAAAGATAACTTACTTACCTTGGAAATATGAAGAATTTCCGTTGGGGATAAAGCGTGAATGTAAATATTTGGAAATTTCTTTTTTATAAAAGAAAACATTTCCTCAAAATATTTAATATCCAAATCCGGATGAAGACCACCTTGTAAAAGTATCTTTACTCCACCAACTGATATAAGCTCCTTTATTTTTCTTTCTAATTCTGAAAAATCTAAAATAAAAGCTCTTTTATCTTTTTTATTTACCCAAAAATAACAAAATTTACATTTTGCCTTACAAATATTTGTATAGTTAATGTTTCTTTCTATAGTATAAGTAATTATATTTCCCCATCTTTTTTTTCTTTCCTTTATAGCTAAATTCATAAGCTTGTGTAAGGGTAACTTTAATAGCTTTTCTAGCATTTTATCTCCTTATTTTTAAATTATCTAATAAATGCAATTGTTATTTTAAAATTTCTAAATAATTTATTATTCTAAAAACTTAGAAATTATTCAAGATTGGCTACAAGAATTGAAAAATGAGCGAAGGGTAAAGGGAAAAGAGTTTTCAATTTTTTTATAAAAAAGTAAATAAATTTAATAAATCTATAATCTTGCATCTACTAAATTTTTATCTAGTAAGCCCTTAACATCATAGACTACCAAAGATTTATTTTCTTCTTTTGCCTTTTTAATTTGAGGTTCTAACTTTTTAAATTCATCATGTGCAACGGCTAATATAATATTTTTTAAATTCCAACTCCAAAGTAGTTGAATCCCAAGTTTTCTACTCTTTCTTTATCTAAAATATTTCTACCATCAAAAATAACTTTTTTCTTTACTAAAGAAGATATTTTTTTTCAGTTTTCGTTATTAAATTTAACATCTTCCACTGTAATAATAATTCCATCTACATTTTTAACAGTTTCATATAAATTATTCAAGATTACGACATTATAACCATATACTAAATTTTCCTTTAAAGAAAAATAATTTCTGGCATTTTCCCTAGCTTTTTCTACATAGTCAAATCCTTTTATTTTAGCCCCTTTTTCAATAAGTTTTTCTATAAGTTTTATTCCTCGGCTTTCTCTTAAATCATCTGTATTAGGTTTAAAAGCTAATCCTAATACGGCAAAGGTTTTATTCTTTAAATCTTTATAGTATCTTTCTATTTTTTCAAGAAAATAATCTAATTGCTTTTTATTTACTATATCAGTTGCTTTTACTAAAATAGGTTCAATATTATTATCTTCAAATTGTTTTATTAAAGCTTTTACGTCTTTCGGAAAGCAAGATCCTCCCCAACCAATTCCAGCATTTAAAAAAGCTTTTCCTATTCTTGGATCAAGCCCCATACCTTCTGCTACCTTCTTTACATTTGCCTTTACTTTATCACATAGCTTTGCTATTTCATTTATAAAGGAAATTTTTGTAGCTAAAAAAGCATTTGAAGCATATTTTATAAGCTCTGCAGTTTCTAGGTTGGTTATTACAAAGGGAACGTTTTTTTCTTTAAAGGGTTTGTATATCTGATTTATAAACATATCTTTTAAAAAAAGATCATTTTCTTTTTCAAATCCAAGAACTATTCTATCTGGGTTATAAAAATCATATAAGGCTTTGCCTTCTCTTAGAAATTCCGGATTAGAAACAACTTTTATATTAAAGCCTTCAAAAATATCTTTTATTTTTCTATTAGTTCTAACTGGAACCGTAGATTTTGTGACAATAATATAATCTTTATTTTTATCTAGGACTTTTTTTTAATTTTCAACTGCACTAAATAGAAAAGAAAGATTTGCTTTCCCACTTTTATCTTGAGGCGTTCCTACACATAAAAATATTATATCTATATCTTTTAAAAGATTATAGTCGGTAGAAAAAATTAAATTTTTATTTACATGTTTTTTTAAAATATCTTCTAGGCTTTCTTCATATAAAGGGGATATGCCTTTTTTTAATTTTTCTATTTTTGAAGAGTCTATATCTATTCCCACAACTTCATAGTTAAAACTAGCTAAGCCTACAGCTTGAATTAAACCTACATAGCCTGTTCCAATTACCCCTATTTTCAATTTATTTCCTCCAATGTAAAAGTTTTTGATTTTATTTTTTGTGTAAAAAATAAGCTATATTTTTATTTTTATAATTTAATTCTAAATAATTTATTCTAATAATTTAATAAGAAAAATCTGAAGGAGACAAAGGAATTATTTTAACTTAAACTTAAAAAGTAATTATTTAATTTGAAGTTTTTAAAAGCTCTTTTATTGCATCTAAATATTTTTGTATTACTATTTTTTCGTCAAAGGATTTTATAACCTTTTCTCGTCCTTTTTTTCCCATTTTTATTCTTTCTTCTTCTTTTAGGTTTAGCATTTTTTCCATTTTTTCTGCTAAATCTTTACTATCTTTGGGTTTGCATAAAAATCCATTTATTCCATTTTCCACTACCTCTCGACATCCAGGAACATCTGTTGTAATAATAGGCTTTTCCATACTTGCAGCCTCTAACAATGCTCTGGGAATTCCTTCTCTGTAGCTGGGAAGTACTATGCAATCAGCTTT
>DQVG01000016.1 GCA_015661865.1 Desulfurobacteriaceae bacterium | reverse complement strand
TTACACCTACATACAATCGGGCAAATGTATTACATCGTGTCTATGAAAGCCTTTGTGCTCAAACTTTTTGTAATTTTGAATGGTTAATTGTTGACGATGGCTCTACCGATAATACCATATGAGCTTGTTAAATCCTGGTAAAATAGTCCTAAAACTTGGTTTCCTATTCGATATATTCGTCAAAAGCATGGTCATAAAAAACTGCTTTTAATCGTGGAGTAAAAGAAGCTCGTGGAGAACTATTTTTACCTTTGAACTCTGACGATCGATGTGTTCCTCACGCACTAGAACGTTTTGCTTATCATTGGTTTAATATACCCGAAAAAGAACGCAGTAAATTTGCTGGTGTTACTGCACTGTGTGTTGATGAAAAAGGAAATATTATAGGAACTCCTTTTCCTTGTAAACATTGGATGGATTCTGATAATTTGGAGATAAAGTATCGTTATAAAGTAAAAGGTGATAAATGGGGATTTATTCGTACTGATATCTTAAGACAATTTCCTTTCCCCGAACATATTCCTGGCCATGTTCCAGAAAGTGTTGTATGGTCCCAAATTGCTAGACTTTATAAAACTCGCTTTGTTAATGAACCACTCTTAATTTGTCACAATGATGCTAACAACCGTTTATCTAATACAAAAGATCCTGCAAAATATGCTCTTGGACATTTATATTGGAAACAACAAATATTATCTAATGAAATAGATTATTTTCGCTATGACCCCTTGACCTTTATTCTCGATGCAATTAGACTTACGAGGTTTTATCTTCATTGTAAAAATAAAAAAGAAATAAAATATCTGCCAGATTCAACATTAGGAAAAATTTTAACAATAATGGGAGCTCCTTTTGGATTGTTATGGTATTTGATAGATAAGATTAGATATTAGTTTATAAAAGTAAAAAAGAAAAAACATATATTATAAAATTAATAATCTAAGAGTCCCTTTAACTTATTTTTTATCTTCTTTTAAAAATAGTATAATATACCTGCCATTTAACAGCTTTTAAAATCCTAAATCAATCAAAAGAGGTAAATAAAAAATGGATAAAGATTTTAAAGATACGTTAAATTTACCCAAAACTAAATTTCCTATGAGAGCTAATTTACCTCAAAAAGAACCTGAAATTTTAAAGTATTATGAGCAAATTGATATATATAGCTACTTAAAAAAAGAAAGAGAAGATCGACCAAAATTTATACTCCATGATGGTCCGCCTTATGCAAATGGACAAATCCATATAGGTCATGCTTTAAATAAGATATTAAAAGATATTATTAATAAATTTTTTATTCTATTTAATTACCAAGCTCCATATATTCCGGGATGGGATTGTCATGGACTTCCTATTGAACATAAAGTATTTGAAAAATTAAAGAAGAAAAAACATGAAGTTGATCCTTTAACCGTTAGAAAACTCTGTAGAGAATATGCAAATAAGTTTATAGAAGTTCAAAAAAAAGATTTTATTAGATTAGGAGTAATTGGAGATTGGAAAAATCCTTATATAACTATGGCACCTAGTTATCAAGCTAATATAGCTCGGGAACTTGGAAAGTTTTATGAAAAAAAATTAGTATATAAAGGAAAAAGAATTGTATATTGGTGTCCAAGTTGTGTTACAGCTTTAGCAGATGCTGAAATTGAATATAAAGATAAAGAATCTCCTTCCATATTTGTAGCTTTTCCCTCAAAAGATGAAAAAGATACTTACTATGTAATTTGGACAACTACTCCTTGGACATTACCAGCTAATATTGCAATTGCAGTAAATCCAGAGTTTGAATATGTCTATGTAAAAAAAGATGGGAAAATTTTTGTATTTGAAAAAGAACTTTTTGAAAAACAAAAAAACGCTTTAGGATTAGAAAAGGGGGAAATTTTAAAAGTAGTAAAAGGAAAGGACTTAGAATATAAAAAATACAACCATCCATTTATAAATAGAGAAGGTATCATTGTTCTTGGCAATCACGTTACAAAAGAAGCTGGAACAGGTCTGGTTCATATAGCTCCAGGTCATGGGGAAGAGGATTTTGACCTTTCCAAAAAATATAATTTGCCCGTTCTTATGTTTATAGACGATAATGGAGTTTATAAAAAAGAGCTTTATAAACAATGTGAGATAAAGGAAAACTCTCCTATTAAAAGTTTAGGAGAATTTCCAGAAATTTTAGAAAATCTGCATATAAAAAAAGCTAATAAGGTTATTTTAGATGTTTTAAAAGAAAAAGGATACCTTCTTAACTTAAGTACAATAAAACACTCTTATCCACATTGCTGGCGTTGTAAAAAAGAGGTTATTTTTAGAGCAACAGATCAATGGTTTATAGCTTTAGATAAGATATATGAGGTTTTAACAAATACTGCAGTTAAATATAAAGATGGAGAAAGTTTTAAAGATATAAAATTACCTTTTCTTCAAAAGGACACTTTAAGAAACAGATCTTTAAAAGAAATTAAAAAAGTTACTTGGTATCCTCCCCAAGGAGAAAATCGAATTTCAGCTATGGTTAAAGAAAGACCAGATTGGTGTATATCCCGTCAAAGATATTGGGGAGTACCTATTATTGCCTTTTATTGTCGAAATTGCGGAAAGCTTATTTTCTCTAAAGAGATTGTAGAGCATGTTGCAAATATATTTGAAAACTATAAAGATAAAGAATATCTTGGGGCAGATGCTTGGTATGCTTTAAGCGAAAAAGAACTTTTACCTGATGGTTTTAAATGTGAAAATTGTGGTAGCAAAGACTTTATAAAAGAAATGGATATTTTAGATGTTTGGTTTGATTCAGGTTCCTCTCATGCCTGTGTTTTAGAAAAAAGAGAAGAATTTAAGGATGTAAAAGAATTTTGTGAAAAATATAACCTTCCCATTGCAGATATGTACTTAGAAGGTTCAGATCAACATAGAGGTTGGTTCCAAGCTTCTTTATTAGAATCTTGCGGAACTCGAGGAAGAGCTCCTTATAAAAGTGTACTTACTCATGGTTTTATTTTAGATGAACAAGGAAGAAAAATGAGTAAGTCTTTAGGAAATGTTGTAGAACCTCAAAAGGTAATTAAAAAATATGGAGCGGATATATTAAGGCTTTGGACTATATTTGAAGACTTTTCAAGTGACACTAAAATTTCGGAAAATATTTTAAAGTCAGTCTCGGAAACTTATAAAAAAATAAGAAATACCATAAGATTTTTACTTGGAAATTTAAAAGATTTTGATCCAAATAAAGATAAAGTAGCTTATGAAAACTTAATGCCTATTGATAAATGGGCATTAAGTAGATTTACAAACTTTGCCTTAAATATCCTTTCTTACTATAGAAAATATGAACTTCACAAAATCTATAAAGAAGCTTATGAATATATTGCAAATGAACTTTCAGCAATTTATTTAGATGTTCAAAAAGATACTTTATATTGTGAAAAAGAAGACTCCCTTTTAAGAAGATCTTGCCAAACTGCTCTTTGGGAAATTTTAAAAGGCTTAAGTTTATTACTAGCTCCTATACTTAGCTTTACTATGGAAGATGTTTATATTAACTACATAAAAGAATTTAATTCCAAGGAGTTTGGAAATAAAAAGTCTATATTTGCCCATACCTTTGATGAGGTTATTAATAAAAGTTTTATAAATGAAGATATAGAAAATGAATTTAATATCCTTTTAAAAGTAAAAAGAGATACTAATAAACTTCTTGAAGATTTAAGAAAAGAAAAGGTTATTTCTCATAGCCTAGAAGCGGATGTAGATATTTATGCTGAAGATGATATCTACCCTACTTTAGAAAAATATTACAAATTGGAAAAGGATTATAACTTTTTATCTCAATTCTTAGGAGTATCTAAAGTTAATTTATATAAAGGGAAAAAGTTTTTAATCGATGTTAAAAAAGCTTCCGGTAAAAAATGTCCTAGATGTTGGGTCTATAGTGATACTTATGATGAAAATGGTCTTTGTTTGCGTTGTCAAAAAGTATTAAAAAATGTATAATAAGCAGACTTAAAAAGGATAGTCCTCTCGTTTCCCGGGGGACTATCTTTTAACTTTGGGAAACGAAAACAAGGAGGTAAAAATGGGTGTAGATAAAGATGTAATTGAAAAAATCGTAAAAGAATTTGGAAAGCATGAAAAAGATACAGGCTCTCCAGAAGTTCAAATTGCTATTCTAACTGCTGAAATCAAGAACTTAACCGAGCATCTAAAAGTTCATAAACATGACTATCACAACAAAAGAGCTCTTTTAAGAATGGTAGGTAGAAGAAAAAAACTTTTAAAATACTTAAGAGAAAAAGACTTTGACCGTTATAGAAAACTTATTCAAAAATTAGGATTAAGAAAGTAGTTTCAGCTCCCGCTTAAGCGGGAGTTTTTATACTTTTTTTACATCTTTTATTTATATTTTTTATAACTTTTAATATTGTATTTAAAATTAGCAATTTTTATATATTTCAAAAAATCACCTTTTCCCAGAAATCTAATACCAAACCTTTAACATCCTTTTCTATATTACCTACTTTTTCATTTTTTGGTTTAACTATAACATGATAAAAAAGTTTATTTTCCAAATGCTTTAATATCCTATTTATATCCTTTTTATAATTTATAAATAAAGTTTTTTCAAAGCCCATTCCCTTAGCAACTAGCTCTAAATCGACTTTGTTAAAAGTATATATCTCTTGATCTCCTGTACTACCCCAGGTTCCATTATCAATACAAATAATAGAAAAGTTATCTTTTCCTAAACAAGAGCAAGTAGAAAGAGTTCCTGTGTTCATTAAAAGAGAACCATCTCCATCTAAAGAAAGAACTTTATAACTTTGGCCTATCTTTGTTAAAGAAAATCCTAAGGCAATAGAACTTACTAAACCTAAACTACCAAGCATATAAAAAGTAGGAAAATTTAAATTTAAGCTCTTTTGAGCAAAATAAAACTCTCTAGAAGGAAAACCTATATTTACAAAAAAAGCAAAACCTTTGTAGTTATTTAGTTTGTAACCCTTTAGTAAACTCAAAAGCTCTAAGAAAAATTCATATCTTGTCATATCTGGATTGCAAATTGTTTTTTCATAATTTATTTTTTTTGTAAAACATCTTTCCTTTTCATAAACAACATTTTCATAAACTTCTCCTTCAAATAAAGAAGGAGAAAGCAAAGCTACTTTTATATTCTTTTCTTCATAAGCCTGTTTAATGATATCTTTTATTAAGTTTATATCTTCTTTTTTATCAATAAAATAGTAGTCAAGATTTAAAGCCTTTAATATTTCAATTAAGGCCCTGCCCATTAAAATCTGAGGATATATCTTTTCCTTATAAAATCCTCTTAAAGAAACCAAAATAACTAAGGGAAAGCTGTAGGTTTGAGTTAAAGTAACTAG
>DQVG01000149.1 GCA_015661865.1 Desulfurobacteriaceae bacterium | reverse complement strand
CCTGGAGTATCTATAAAAGTTAAAATAGGTTTTCCAAGTTTTTCAGCAAGTTTCATAACTCTCAAAGCCTTTCGGTATCCTTGAGGATTTGGCATTCCAAAATTTCTTTTTAACTTTTCTTTAGTTGTTTTTCCTCTTTCTTGGCCTATTAAACAAACTTGAATATATCCTTTTTCTAAGTTCAAGCAGGGATATTTAACTTTTTCTTTTATTTTTTTTAAAATTTCCTTATCTACATAAAATTTTGCAAAACCGCATACGATAGCTTCACATTCCCCGGAAAATCTATCTCCTTTTAACTCTACAAAATCTTTAAAAATATTATTTACATAATCTAAAAATTTGGGACGATTAGGGTGCCTAGCTAAAAGAACTTTTTGATAAGGAGTAAGATTTGAATAAAATTTTTCTATTTTTCTTTTAAATTTCTCCTCGATAGCTTTTAACTTTTCTTTATCAATATCATCTCGCTCATGTAAACTTTTAAGCTTTTCTTCTATCTTATCTATTTTTTTTTCTATTTCATAAAAATTCATTCTAAAACCCCTTTCTTTATCAAACTTTCCCAAAGGGATATTGCTTCTTTACATTCTTTCAAGCTTGGAACTAAAGCAAGTCTTGCATAACCTTCTCCACCTTCCCCCATAAATTCCCCAGGTTGCAAAATAATTCCATTTTCTATTAAGGTATTTAAGTAATTTTTATTCATTTTTATCCAAACATAAAAAGTATATTCACTTTTAAAGTAAGGAATATTATATTTTTCAAAAAATTGTTTAAATAAATTATACTTTTGTCTAAAAATAGTTCTTCTTTTTTCTACATGATCTTCATCTTCCCAAGCCAAGATGCTTGCTTTTTGAACAAAATCTTGAGGAGCTACTCCAAAAGAAGATCTCCATTTAAGATAAAAGTTTATAATATCTTTATCTCCGGCTACAAAACCACTTCTAATACCAGTAAAACCACTTCTTTTTGATAAAGAGTTAAATACAACTGCATTTTTGAAATTTTCTTTTTGGGCTACTTCCAAAAGAGAGATAGGTTTTTCTTTTCCTAAATAAATTTCACTATAGCATTCATCTGAAGCTAAAATAAAATCATATTTTAAAGCAAGTTCATATAACTTTTCTAATTCATTTTTATCTATATTTGCTCCGGTAGGATTGTGAGGATAATTTATCCAAAGAATTTTTATTTGTTTTAAAAGTTCTTTTTCTGAAATATCTATTTTTTCATATTTACTATGCTTTAGAGAATCTAAATAAAATATATCTGAATTAAAAGAAGGCTTAAAACTATTTTCCTCTTTTAAAACAATTTTAAAGACTTTAGCTTGAGAAAATAATGCCCCTCTTTCATATATAGGATAGGCCGGAGAAAAAAAAGCTACTCCTCTTTTTTCTTTAGAAATATTTATAAAACTTAAGGGAAAATGAAATATAGCTTCTTTTGAACCATAGGTAGGAATTATCATATCCTCTTTTATTTCTACATTAAAGCGCCTTTTAATAAAATTTTTTATAGAGCTTTTTAATTCGGGTAAGCCTTTTAAAGTTGGATACTTTGCTTGATTTGTTATAGCTTCTTTTAAAGCCTTTACCAAAAAGTCTTCTATCGGTTCTTTAGGATCCCCTACTCCAAAATCATAAACCTTTTTTCCTTCTCTTTTTAAGCGCTCTTTTGTATTTATTAAAAAATCCATAGGATATTCTTTTAAATTTAGTAAAGCTAGGTTCATTATCCCTCCTACAGAAAAAGAAATATTATGAAAATATTTTTCAGATTAAATAATTATAACTTTTCAGTTAAGAAAAAAATTTTTTAAGTTAAAGTTAAATTGGAAAATCCCTTCTTAAAGACAAAACATTTAAAGAAAATAAAAACATTAAAGCAAATTTTACTTCCGCATCCAAAAAGTTATTTTCAAAAAATCCTGCTATCAAGAAACCTAAGTAACCAAAGATAAATATTAAAGGGAAAACTTCTTTAGTATTTTTATAAAATTTAATATTTATGGCTATAAAAAAAATCCAAAATAATAGGTACCCAACTAAACCAAAAAAACCATATCTACTTAAGTAATATATATATATATTATGAGTAACTCTACTGAAAAATTTTTGATCGGCTATACTCATATCTATCTTTTTATGATACAATTCAATATAACTTTCCGGAAAATAATTTAAAACAATTTTACTAACATCCTCTCCTTTACCAAACAATTTATCCTTTCTAGAAAAATCATTTAAAAAGGCTTTTTTATAACTTTTCCAAATAAGAAGTCTTCTCAAATTTTTTTCAAAAGAGAAAATACTTTTAATTCTCTGTTTTATAAAAGGTATTTTAATTAAGAAAAAGAAAATAAAGAAAGTAAAAATGAAAAGAAATATTTTTTTTACTTTCATGTATTTTAATTTAAAAAATTTTAAAAAAATAAAGAAAAATAAAAAATAAATAAGTAATGCTAAATAGTAACTCCTACTTCCTGTTAAAAATATAGAAATTATTAAGAGAAATATAATAAATATATATATCTTTTGCTTGCCTCTTATATAGAAAAAGGAAAATATAACAAAAAGAACATATAAGACACCAGCAGTTGTTAAAGGGTGAGTAAAAAAACCCTTTGCTCTTATAATATCCTTATGAAAAGAAATATTTTTTATAAGTTCAAAATTCGAAAACAGATCTTTTATATTTATCCAAGTAATAGCTTCAAAAATTACAGAAAGACACAATAAGGTTGTGGTAATAAAAAGTAATTTTATACCTAATTTAAATTTAGTTTTATTTTGAAAAGCTCTGTATACCACGAAATATGGAATAACTCTAATGTCAATATCAAAACTTGCCTTAATACTAAAAAAAACCTTAGAAACTATTTGGGGTAAGGATAAAAATAAAAATGGTTTAATTGTAGGATAAATAAAATTTTTTAAAATTAAAGATAATATTAAAGCTATTAAACCTATACCAGCAGCCAAATGACTTAAAAAGTTGGATGTAGGAATAGAAATACAAAATAATAGATAAGACATTATAAAAAGTTTATCTAAAAAAATAACTTTTTTTTTATTCGCTTTCAACATACTCCTCTCTATAAAATTCCTTTATATAGGGAAGATAATCTTTTATTCCTTCTTCTAGAGAATATCGAGGTGCGTAATCTAAATATTTTTTTGTATCTTCAATATCAGCTTGAGTAAAAAATTGATATTGTTTTAAATAAGGATTTGGTATGTATTCATTT
>DQVG01000102.1 GCA_015661865.1 Desulfurobacteriaceae bacterium | reverse complement strand
ATATAAACTAAAGTTAGATAATAAAAAAGTCCCTATAAATTTACTACCTGATGGTTCGTATATTAAAACTACTTCTTTAAAAAGAAACTTATATATTGCAATACTTACAATACTATTTTTTGTATCTATTGTAAATTTTGAAATTTTTCATCTTCAACTCAATAAATTTTCCAAGGAGCTTCAAAATTCAATTCTTCAATATGCTATAAAAGTTAAAAAAGAAGAATTAAAAAAGAAAATGGATATAGTATTTAGTATTATGAATAAAATTTATCAAGAAAATAAAGATAAGCTTCCTCCTCAAAAATTAAAAGAACTTATAAAAGAAACTGTGCGTGTTATAAGGTATGGTAAATCAGGATATTTTTTTATTAATAATTTAAATTATACAGTTGTTATGCATCCAATTAAAAGAGAACGAGAAGGAAAAGTTTTTCTTAATAAAAATACTACTACTTATAAAATAATTACTGCTCTAAAGGAAAGCTTAAAAAGAAATAAAAACTATATTTTTATAAGATATAAATTTTACAATCCCGCAACAGGGAAAGAAGAGGAAAAAATATCTTATGTTAAACTTTTTAAACCTTTTAATTGGGTAGTGGGGACTGGGGCTTACTTACCAAGTATAAAAAAATCCCAAAAAGAACTGTATAAGTTGGTAAATGATTTAAATAAAGTAAAAAAAAGGATAGAAATTATAATAATGATTTCCTTTATAATTTCCTTAGCATTAGCAATTTTTATAATGAGCTTAATTTTGAAAAAATACTTATTTATACCTATTGAAAAAATAACCTCCAGCTTGGCTAATATAATAAATAACTATAAATTTTCTCAAAGAATAAAAATAACAAAACAAGTTCCATTTGAACTTGTTCCTGCAATTTTATCAATTAATAGACTTTTACAAACTTTTAAAAATATATCTTGCGAAATATTAAAAATTACAAGGGAGCTTTCAAAAGGAAATTTAAATATTCAAATTGATAAAAGTGTATTTAAGGGTGAACTTGAAGAATTAGCTCGTTGTTTAGAAGATTTAATTCAAACCATTAAAAATATACTATTAGAAATAGAAAAAGTTGCTTTATTGCTAGCTGAAGGGAAAGTTCAAAATATATCTCTTAATAAAGATGCATTTAAGGGTGAGCTAGCTAAAATCGAAAAGTCAGTCGAAGATATTATAGCTAACTTTAAGAAAATTATCTCCATAATTGATAATATTGCAGCAGACTTTGCAAAAGCTAATTTTAAAACTTATGATGAAAACTTACTGCCTGGAGATCTTAAGTTAATTTTAATAAAACTTAATAAAGCTTCGCAGAATATAAAAAATATGCTTGATACTTTGGTAAAAATTCTAGAAAAAGCTGATATTAATCAAAACTTAGATACTTCTCAATTTGAAGGAGAACTAAAGAAAGTTGGAGAGGCTATAAATAAATTTACTCAAACCTTTAGAGAAATAATAAACGAAATAAAACGATTTACAGAAGAATTAGAAAACGGTAACTTTTCGGTAAAGCTTAAAGAAGATATCTTCCCAGAAAGTTTATCAGATTTAAAAGAATGTTTGCTTGAAATTCAAAAAGTATTTTTAAATATAAAAGAAGAGCTACTTAAAATTTCAAAAGATCTAGCTAACGGAAAGTTAACAACTAAAGTAAATGTAGATATATTTAAAGGAGAACTTAGAGAAATTGCCCTAAGCTTAAATAAGGGTATAGAAAGTTTAAGATCGTTAATTGCTAAATCTATAAAAATTTTGAAGGAAAGTGTTAAAACTTTAGAAGAAAAAGTAGATGAGCTTCAACAAGCTCTTATTAAAATTGAAGAGCAAACTAATACTACAAATCAAATCTCTGAAGAAATGAATAAAGTTTACCAAGAAATAATTAACCTTGCTAAAAAAATTCTTAACATAAAAGATTTATCTAATACTACCTTAAATACAGTAAAAGCTGCAGAGCAAATTTTAGAAGAAATAAGAAAAAAACTAAAGGAACGTACAAAAGAACTAACTAATATAATCGAAATTATTTTGCAAATAGCAGAGCAAACAAATATGCTAGCGTTAAATGCAGCAATAGAAGCAGCAAGAGCTGGAGAGCATGGTAGAGGTTTTGCAGTAGTTGCAGATGAAGTTAGAAAGCTAGCTCAAAGGGTGGTTTCTGCAACTGAGCAAATTAAAAATACTATATCTAACCTGAATGAAGATATTGAAGAGCAAGTAATAAAAAATATTTTTAATTCGTTTAAGAAAATAAAAGAATCAATGGAAAACTTGGAAAAAATAGTTGAGGAAACTTCTAAAACAGCTCAAAAGGATTCTGAAAAAATAACTCATATTGTCAATATGCTCAAAGAGCTATCTCAAATATCTTTAGAAAATTTTGAAGAGCTTCAAGAAGTAATTGAAGGTATCATTAGAATTTCCAAAAAGATTTCTCAAATTGAAGAGGAACTTGCCAAATTTAAGGTTTAAATTAAATTATATATATTATATTGGAATATATAATTAAAAAGAGGAAAAAGTGGATTGTAAAGATATAACAAAAAATGATAAATCGTGTCCATATTTAAAAGAATGTCCAATTTTTGCAACTTATATTGATCCAAATGATAAAAAATGTATGAAAATTTTAAAAACTTATTGTTATAGTGAATACGATAGATGTGCAAGATATAAACTAAAGTTAGATAATAAAAAAGTCCCTATAAATTTACTACCTGATGGTTCGTATATTAAAACTACTTCTTTAAGAAAAAATTTATTTGTTGCAATATCGGCAATACTATTTTTCGTTTCAGCCATAAATTTTGGAATTTTCTATTATCAACTTAATAATTTTTCCAAGGAGCTTCAAAACTCAATTTTCCAATATGCTATAAAAGTTAAGAAAGAAGAATTAAAAAAGAAAACGGATATAGTATTTAGTATTATAAATAAAATTTATCAAGAAAATAAAGATAAGCTTCCTCCTCAAAAATTAAAAGAACTTATAAAAGAAACTGTGCGT